>JANPGL010000535.1:0-19908 GCA_031423915.1 Actinomycetes bacterium
CCTGCCCGTCGTCGACGCGCACCAACGTGACGCCCGCGACGACCACCGGCCGGTCGGTCGGCGCCGCGTCGAACAACGGACCGACGTGGACGCCGGCGTACGTCCAGACGACGGCGGCCACCGGCTCCGGCGCGCCGGCCAGCACGGGCAACGGCGCCTCGAAGAACAGCTCGCGCCGACCGTGGACGGCCTCGTTCAGAGCGAAACCACCGGAGATGCCGGCGACCTCTCGGGGGGCGATCGCCTCACCGAGCTGGCGCTCGACGTCGGACATCACGTGGGCGAAGAGCTGCTCGGCGGAAATGATGCGCATGGTCAGATCTCCCGTTCACGGACCCTGGAAACGGCGACCGGCTGGCGCCAGCACGCCGCCCCACGTCTCGGCCGGACTCACGAGCACGATGCGCCCGGTACCCGTGTATCGCGCGCCAGGCGGCGGGTCCACGGCACTCGGGTCGCGGAACCCAAGCTGCGGCAGGTATGACACGAGCTCGTTCGACTCGTGCGTGACCACGCACATGCCCTTGTCGACCGTGAGATCCAACGGGGGAACGGGCCGACCGCCGACGACCGTCGACGGCGATCCGCGGATCACCTCCGCGGCGAAGCCGTCCGAACGGCCTTTGTCCAGCCAGGTGTCGCGCGCCGACAGGTTGGGGCTGGGGACGACTGGCGCCGGGATGGCATGGGTTTCGACGCCCATGTAGCCCGGCATCACCGTGGGCACGTACCGATCGGGCGGAGTGGCGAACATGACGTTGACGGAACCGATGGTCCGCTTACCCGACCACGTCACCCACGTCTCGAACCACGACTGGCCACACTTCCAGAACAGCGCGATCGGCCAGTGGCGGTTCGCCTGGTCGACGACCACCTTGGCGTCGGCCAACGGAAGCGCGTCCTGGCCCCCGAGGTCGATCTTTGGGATGCCGAGCGATACGGCGGCGGCACGGATCATGGCGTGTCGCACGATGGAGCCGACATTGGCGCCCTCGTATCCGTGCCAGAACGAACCGTGCGCGGCGAACCAGTCTTCCTCGACGTGGCGGACGATATCGTGCTTGGGCAGGTAGGCCTTGATCGCCTCGAAGTACCGGTCGTCGTACCCGCCCGCAGTGACGATGTCGCCTCCCGTCAGCAGGTGCAGAAGGTACGCCTTCAACCGAACGGGGTGATCGAGGAAGTCCTCGAGGATGCTCAACGCCGGGCCCTTCTCGAGCCAATACGGCATGCCCCCAACCATCGCGCGCCCTCCCGTTCTGGTCCCGGGATCATACGAGGCGCGCCGTTGGCGGGCGACGACAACCACGCGAGGACCGGCGTTCAGCGCTCCCTCAAAGATACAATTACCTCGGGCTTGTCGAAGCCTTTCAGATCGAGCGGCCCGCGTTCGTCGAGGTCGTAGGTGAGGGCGGCCACCGCGTCCGCGATCTCCCGTCCGACGAGGACCTCCTCGCGACTGGCCAGCCCGCAGATCCGGACGGCGCGCACGACCGCCAACCCATAGAGGTCACCCTCGAGCGGCAGCACCGGTCCGGCGGCGATGCCGATGCGGGCCACCAGCGCCGCCTCGGGGTGGGAGCGCGACGCGTAGGCAAGTTGTCGGTGCACGTCGAACGCGCAACCCACGGCCCGACTCGCGTCCGTGAACCACACGCCGAAACCGTCGCCGGTGGAATGGAACAACGTGCCGCCATGACGCTCGGCGGCGGCATGTACGAGCCGGTGGTGTTCCGCCAGCAGGGCCACGAACACGTCGTCGCCCACGCGAACGTTCAAGGTCGTCGAACCGATCAGGTCGGTGTACATGAGCACGCGATCGGGCAGTGGTCCGGCCAAGAACGATCTCGGGTGCAGCGTGTCGGCCACGTCGAGAGATCGCCGGCGCAGCGGTTCCAACCCAAGTTCGCCCGCAGCCCGGACGCACGCAAGCGCGAAGCTGGCCGCCGCGGGACCCTGCCCCAACGCCCGGGCCAGACAGGCACGGTCGAGGAGTAGGTGCGCGGCCTCCAGTGCGAAGCCCCCGCTGACGGCGACGACCTCCGACTGGGCGAACCACGAGGACGCCAGGTCGAGGTCGCCCGAGGCCATCGCCGCCCGCCCGAGCGCGCGGGTGAGCAGCACCGGCCACTGCGGGCACACCTGCAGTCCCGAGCCGAGCGCGCGCTCGACCAGACGGACCGTCCCGGGATCGGCCGGTGCCGTCGGCGACGAGGCGAGGAGCGACACGATCGGGCGCGCCACGTCGAACAGGCGCGGCGTGCCGTCGCCTGTTCGGCACGGCACCGGACCGACCGGCTCGCCCGCGTCGGCCACGAGGGCGCGGAGGTACCGCGGTAGGTGCTCGCCGCGCGCCGCGGCCCGGTCGAGGAGCACTTCGGCGCCCTCCCGCTCCCCCGCCAATGCGTAGGCGGCGGCTGCGTGGGGCAGTAGGAGGGGCGCCGCGGTCGAGTAGTCCGATCGGAGCACCAGTTCCTCGGCCAGGGCCGCCATGTCGCGGCTGTGGAACAGGTCGCCGGTCGCCAGTGAAACGGCCGTGGCCACGGTGGCCGACAGGCTCTGCGCCTGCCAGAACGCTCGCAGAGCGTTGAAGGCCAATGCCTCCAGGACCAACTCGCCGGCCCTGCCGAGATCCCCGCGCAGCCAGTGGGTGAGGCAGAGCCGGTCGAGTCCCCAGGATTCGAGGAGATCGTCACCCGCCTCCGCCGCGATCTCGCGACAGGCCCGGAAGTCCGCCCCCGCGCTGACGACCTCGAGCGACGCCAGGCGGAGCAGTCCGCGGCTGTATCGACCGAGCGCCCGCTCCCGATCGGCACCGGCCGCGTCAGCGAGACGCAGCGCCTCCTCGCTGAATGCCTTGCCGGTTTCGGGGCGCAACAGGTCGAAGGCGAGATCGGCGAGCGCAACCAGCACGCGGGCGCGCAGGTCGGGCAGTCGATCACCGAGCGCAGCGAGGAGACGGTGCGCGCCGGCATCGTCGACGGGGTGGTGGCGGGCGCCGCCCGCCGCCAGCATCGACGAGCGGAGGTAGCCCTCCACGCTCACCGCCCAGGTGACGTCGTCGCGCGAGCGTTCGGCCCGGTCCGCGGCGAGCCCGTAGAGCACCGCCGCTCGCTCTGGGTCACAGTCGAACCAGGAGGCCGACGCCGCCTCGGCGAACAGCGCAGCCGCGCTGTGGTCGTCCAGGCCGAGGACGTCGACGTGCTCGAGCACCCGTCGGAATCCCGACGACGCCTCGTCGAAGGCACGGCGGCGAGCCTGGACGCGCGCAGCGGCAAGCGCGACCGAGACGGAGAGCCGATCGTTCCCGGTCGATCCGGCCTGCCGGAGATGCCGGTCGAGCGCGACGCAGTGCACCTCGTCGTCGCCGCCAAGCGCCTTCAGGTGGGCCGCGATGGTCGTGTGATGCCGCTCGTTCGCGGCACCGCCGAGGTAGCGCTCCGCGACCGCGCACATCTCCGGGTGAACGAAGCGGTACACCCCCTCGTCGTCGGCCAGCACCCCGCGCCGATTCGCCTCGTCGAGCGCAGGGATGCGGCGGTCGACCGGCAAGGGCACGAGGTCGACAAGGTCGCTGACCCGGCCCTCCGCACCGAGCGCGGCGGCGAAGCTCACCATCGTGGCGCCTTCAGCCGAAAGACCGTCGAGCAGCGCCCGAAGCGTGCCGTCGAGATCCGGCGACACGGCCGAACTCCAACGCCCGGGTCGAATCCTGACGCGGACGCCGGACCGGTCGATCGCCCCTTCGGCCGCTGCCAGGACGAGCGCGGCGCGAACCAGCAGGGGATTGCCACCCGTGCGAGCGCGCAGCGTACGGATCATCGAGAGCGCCGGCACGCCGAGGACCTGGGTCGAGATCATCGCGCTCAGGCCTGCGTCGTCAAGCGCACCGATGGTCAGGCGCCGATACACGCTCGACGACGCCAGTCTGGCGACCGCCGGCCGGGCGGCGTCTCGCAACCCACCTGGACGGGTGGCGATGGCCACCAGCAGCGGACGTCCTCTGATCGCCGTCGGATCGGCGGCGAGCACGTACTCGAGCACATCGCACGATGGACCATCGGCCCAGTGGAGGTCGTCCACCGCCCACACGAGCGGCCCGCGCGCCAGGTGGACCGTGACCGCATCGCGAACCGAGACGAGGAAGCTCAGATGGTCGCACGTCGCCGGCGACACCACACCGGGCAGGTGGCGCAGACCTGACCAGACGCTGTCGTAGGGGGCCAGCGATCCGAGGCGCCCGGCGCCCCGGACGACCCCGAACCCTCGCCGAGCCGCCCGTTCGACGAGCGCGTCGAGGAGCCTCGACTTGCCGATGCCCACCTCGCCCTCGAGGTGGACGATGCGGGCGTGTCCGGAACGAGCCTCGAGGACCAGTTCGTCGAGCGCCAGGAGCTCGCGCGACCGACCGACGAGTGCGTCGGCTTCGGTACCGATCTCGGGAACCATCCGATCACCCCATCAGGAGCCCAGCCGAGGCGCAACCTAGCTGCAGCCCGGCTCTGGGATCGAGCGAGTTCCCTCACCGGCCGGAGCGTCGCGTCGCCGGGCGTAGGGTCGGCACATGGAGCTCACCGCCGTCACCTACGCCGCCGCCGACGGCGTCGCCCGCCTCACGTTGAACCGGCCCGACAAGCACAACGCCATCGACGGCGCCATGCTCGACGACCTCGCCCGCGCGCTCGATCTCGCCGACGCCGACCGCGACGTCCACGCCGTGGTGCTCGCCGGTGCCGGCCGCTCGTTCTGCTCGGGGTGGGACACCGCCGGCTCGCCGTACATCACGCCGCCGGGCGACACGGGCCGTTGGACCAAGACCAGCGCGCTGCGCACGATGCGCAGCATCGAGGCCCGCTACCGCCAGCTGTGGGACTTCCCCAAGCCGACCGTGGCGCGCGTGCACGGCAATGCGCTGGCCGCCGGCTGCTACCTGCAGCTGCTGTGCGACATCTCGGTGGCGGCCGCCGACGCCCGCCTCGGCCACCCAGCGCAGCGGTGGGGCGGGGTGTCGTCCATGCCGCTGTGGCAGGTGGCGCTCCCGGTGAAGCAGGCCCGGTACCTGCTGTTCACCGGTCGCATCATCGACGGCGTCGAGGCCGAGCGCATCGGCCTCGTCACCATGGCCGTACCGGCGGATGACCTCGACGCCTCCGTCGACAGCATCGCACGTGACTGCGCCACGGTGCCCGCCCATGGAAGCGAGCAGCTGAAGGCGGCGCTGAACACCGCGCTCGAGGTGCAGGGTGCCGGCGCGCTGTTCCGCTACCACGCCCAGATGAACGCCCTCGGCCGACTCGACGACGAGTAGGCGTCAGCGGCCCGGTGGGCGGGGCAGCCCGAGGCGGTCGCGCAGTGTCCCCGCGCCCGGTTCACGACGCGCCACACCGCGGGCCCGCAGCAGCGGCACGACATGGTCGACGAACAGCGCCAGGTCGAGCGGCAACCGCAGCGGCTGCAGGGTGAACCCGTCGCATGCGCCGGCGCGCCACCACGTCTCGATCAGGTCGGCCAGCTGCTCGGGCGTGCCGGTGAGGTGCAGCCCGCCGGGCAGGCGGGCGAACCGGTCCGCCGCCTGCCGATAGGTCAGGCCGCCATCGCGCGCCGCCCGCATGACGGCCGCGCCGAACGTGCTGCTGGCCGCCTGCTCGAACGCCGCGTACGGGAACGGGCCGTCGGGGTCCACGGCGGCCGTCAGGATCGGGTTCACACCGGCGATGTGGGTCAGGTTCAGCAGGCGGAACTCGGGGCTCGACGCCTCGTCGAGCTCGGCGTTCGCCGCCTCGGCCTCGGCCTCGGTCGAACCGAGCACGAACGAGAGCCCCGGCCACGTGCGCACGTCGTCGGGCGAGCGTCCGTGGGCCGCCACTTCACGATGGAGTCGAGCTCGGAACGCCACCGACGCATCGAGCGATGCCTGCGGGGTGAACACGACGTCGGCGTAGCGGCTGGCCAGGTCGATGCCGTCGTCCGACGAGCCGGCCTGGGCCAGCACCGGGTGACCCTGCGGCGAACGCGGGAGCGGCAGGATCCCCGCCACCGAGTAGTGGTCGCCGCGGTGCGCCGGCGCGTGCAGCTTCGCCGGGTCGGCCCAGTCGCCCGTCACCAGCGAGGCGAGGACGGCGTCGTCCTCCCAACCGTCCCAGACCGCGCGCACCACCTCCACGAACTCGCGGGCGCGGGCGTAGCGCTCGGCGTGGGGAGCATGGGGCCGGTCGGAGAAGTTCGGCGCCGCCCACGGGCTGCCCGTGGTCACGATGTTCCAGCCGGCGCGCCCGCCACTGAGGTGGTCGAGCGTGGCGAAGCGGCGCGCCACGTCCCACGGCGTGCCGTACGTCGTCGACGACGTGGCCAGCAGCCCGATGTGCGTCGTCGAGGGCACGAGCGCGGCGAGCAGGTCGATGGGGTCGTAGCCCGACTGCACCATGAAGCGGGCCCGGAACGGCGCCACCCCGGGCGAGTCGGCGAAGAACAACGAGTCGAGCAGGCCGCGCTCGGCGGTGCGGGCGATGTGCACGAAGTGGTCGAGCCCGGGAAGGCCGCGCGACGCGGCCGCGCCGACCTTCCACGACGCCTCGTGATAGCCGTGCCCAGCGACGAACACGTTGAAGTTGGCGTGGCGGCCCGGCATGCGACGACCCTAGGCGCGCCGGCCACGGGCTGGACCGGCGCCCACGACCCCCCGGTAGGGTGACCATGAGGCGCCGTGGGGACGGCGCCCATCGACCGGAGGTGCACCGCCGTGAAGCTCGCTCTCGCCATCGGGTACTCGGGTGCCCGGCTCGACGTGCCGATCGACCTGATCCAGCACGCCGAGCGCCTCGGATTCGACTCGGTGTGGACGGCGGAGGCCTACGGCTCCGACGCCATCACGCCGCTGGCGTTCATCGCGGCGCGCACCGAGCGCATCCGCCTCGGCACGGGCATCATGCAGCTGGCCGGACGCACGCCCGCCATGTGCGCCATGCAGTGCATGACCGTCGACGCGCTGGCTGGCGGCGGCCGCATGATCGCCGGGCTCGGCGTGTCGGGCCCGCAGATCGTGGAGGGCTGGTACGGCCAACCGTGGGGCAAGCCCTACTGGAAGCTGCGCGACTACGTGGAGATCATGCGCAAGATCTTCGAGCGGACCGAGCCGGTGGCCCACGAGGGCCGCGAGATCACCCTTCCCTACGACGGGCCCGACGCCACCGGCCTGGGCAAGCCGCTGCGCTCAATCCTCCACGGCGACCCGAAGCTGCCGATCTGGCACGGCTCGGGCAAGGAAGCCACCGTGCGCCTCACTGCCGAGCTGTGCGACGGCTGGCTGCCGATGCACTTCGTCCCCGGCCGGATGGACCAGTACCGGCCCTGGGTCGAGGAGGGGTTCGCCCGGGCCCGCGCCGCCGGGCACGACAAGGGCTGGCACAACTTCGAGATCCAGGCCCAGCTGGCGGTGCGCATCACCGACGACGTGCCCGCCGCGCTGGCGACGCAGAAGCCGAACATCGCCCTGTACGTGGGCGGCATGGGCCACCGCGACGTGAACTTCCACAACCAGCACATGCGCCAGATGGGCTATGCCGACGCGGCCGAACGCATCCAGGAGCTGTTCCTGGCCGGCCGCAAGGACGAGGCCATCGCCGCGGTCCCCGACGAGTACGTCGACGAGCGCTGCCTGGTCGGCCCGGCGTCGCGCATCCGCCAGCGCTACGGCGCGTGGGCCGAGTCGGGCGTCACCGGGCTCGGCATCGTGTCATCGAAGCCCGACGTGCTGGAGCTGCTGGCGGACTGCGCCCGGGAGCACCCGGCGCGGGGCATGGTCGCCGCTTGACGGCGCTCAGGGCACGAGACCGAGCAGCCGCGCCGCCTGGCCGAGCGCATCACGGGCCTTCGCTGCGAGCTGCGCGTCGTTGGCCGACGAGATGGGGTGCTCGATGACGGCGAACGGGTAGCCCGACGCACCCAACGCGGTGGCCATCAGCGCCGCACCATCCACGAACGCCGACGTCATGATGCCCACCGACGGCGTACCCACCCGTTCACCGCTCACGGCGTCGTGCAGACTGCACGACGAGCAGCTGCCTCAATCGCCGATGCCCGCGAACAGCACGGCCCACCGGGCCGCCTCGTCGATGAGCTCCGACTCGGCGGGCGCCGAGTAGTTCGACTTGGTGCGCAGCACCACCTCGGCCACGCCCCACTCGTCGCGCAGGAGCCGCGTCAGGTGGTCGAAGAACGGCTTCGCGTTCTGCTTCCCGTTCGAGATGATGCCGACGGTGGCGCCCCGCAGCGTGGCCGGTCGCGCCGGCAACCGCAGCGGTTCGGCGTCCTCTTCGAAGCTCGGGTCGAGCACGGTGATCATCGGCGCCCCTCAGCAGTCCACGCACACGCCGACGCCGGCCGTGGCCGCCGCCGACTTCGGCCCGAGCCACGGGGGGATCACGGCAGCGAAGCCACCCGCGTCGCCACCCGCCGAGATCACCAGCAGATGCTCGGGCGCCGGCAGCGCGCGGTACTCGTAGTCCCGGTTCTTGTCGTTCACCACAGCCCGCTTCCCGACGCACTCCCAGTCGCTGCGGCGCACCACGGCGTGCTCGTGCACGTAGGCCCGCACGTCGGCCTTCGACCAGCCGGCATCGTGGAAGATGGTGCGCACCTGGGGCGGCAGGACGAGCGCGTAGTTCCCCGCCCAGATCGAGTAGTGCAGCATCGTCGCTTTGATCTCGGCCACGACGGTGTCGAGGAACTCGGCGGGCTCCGTCGTCCACTCGTTCATCAGTTGGCGCGGGCCTGACGCCGCGAACGCCGTCACCGACGACACGCCGTCGGGCACCCCGCGCTCGGCGCCGAGCGGCAGCCATGGCGCGCCGCCCTCCTCGTCCTCCGCCAGGCACCACGAGAGCTTGCCGGGATGACCGAGCGTCGAACGGTCGAGCTCGCCCGGGCGCGCCTCGAGCAGGTTGCGCAGCACCAGCCGAACGGCGCGACCGATGCACACCGAGGCCCGGTCGGGGCCGGCCAGCACCGAGTGGGCCGACGACATGGCGAGCTGTCGCCGCACCGGCCCGTTGACGACGAGCAGGATGGCGCAGCCCCCGGTGGACGCGGTGGCGCCGTGCACGAGTAGCTCGGGCCGGCACACGGCCTCGACCGCGGCCAGCACCACCGGGAAGTCGGCCGGCAGGCAGCCGGCCAGCACTGCGTTGATGGCCACCTTCTCGGCGGTCAACGTGCGCTGCTTGACCGGCTCGACCCCCACCACGTGATCGGCCGGGTAGCCGGCCCCGTCGAGCATGTCCTGCACGCGTGCCGGGGTGGGCGCCACCACGGGCAGCCCGTCGGTCCAGCCTCGCTCGCGGTAGAGCGCCTGCACGTCGTCAGGTTCCACCTCGAGCGTGCGCGAGCGCAGGATCACCGACCCTTCGTAGCCGCGCCGATGGTCCCGCGTCCATCGTCGGCGCGCAGTCCTGCTGTTGCGAGCTCGAGCGCCGGCGTCACGCCGTCGGCGGCGGCGACCAGTCGATGGTGATCGCCGCCGCCTCGTCGGGGTGCTGCTCCAGCCAACGCCGGGCGAACGGGCACCATGGCGCGATGGCTCTCCCCTCGGCGACGGCCTTGCGCACGGCCCGACGAACGAGCACACCGCCCAGCCCGCGCCCGCCGAGCTGCTCTGGCACGCCGGTGTGGACGAGGACGAGCAGATCGGGCGCCGTGCGGTAGACCAGCTCGGCCTCGAGACCCTCCTGCACCAACACCAGTCGGCCGGCGTCGACGTCGTCGACCACCGAGTCCACGGGATCGACGGCGCTCACCGCGGCCACCGCACGCTCGTCCGAACCCACCGGACCGAACCGATTCGACGCACGATACGTGCTCCGTCCACGGCTGACCTCCCTGTCGCCCCCATCATCGCTCACCGAGGCAAGCGCCCTTCAGCGACCCGGTCGAGCGCGGCCGCGTCAGGCCCTGACCGGCGCCACCAGCGAGGCGACCAACCCGGCCGACACGGAGCCGGTCATCGTCGGTGTCTCGCGCTCGGCGCCGTCGCTGAAAACGTTGTCGGTGGCCAGGCTGACCTGGCTCAGGTTGCGCACGCTGGCGCTGTAGCCGGCGGTGGCGTACACCGCGTCGCAGACGGTCTTCGGGAGCGCCAGCTGGGTCGTGGCGATCTTGTTGGCCGACGACGTGGCCTTGGCCAGGCTCGGGTACACCTCGTAGTGGATGTGGGGCCAGCGACCGCTGTAGCAGGCGGGGAAGATCGTCGTGAAGCTGACGTTGCCGTCGGCGTCGGTCTCCTGCACGCCACGCAGGTACGTCTCGCTCGCCACGGCCGACGAGTACATCGAGTAGTTCCCGTCGATGTCGCAGTGCCACAGGTACACGGCGGCGCCGCCGAGCGCCACGCCGGTGCCCGCCTTCACGATCCGCAGCGTCACCGTGAGCGGCACCCCGGTGGCGACCTTGCTGCTCGTCAGGCTCGGCCGGATGTCGCGGCGGACGATGCCGCTCTGCGTGAGCACGTTCTTGCCGTTCGAGCCGTCGCCCGGGTACGGGCCGGCGGTCTCCTCGTCGATGGCGGTCGACGCGTCGGTGGCGGCGGAGGACGGGGTGGCCGTGGTGGCCACCGCCGTGATCGCCGTCGTCGCAGCGGCCGTCGCCGTGGTGGCCGACGTGCCGGCCGTCGCGCTGGCGCCGGTGGATGTCCCGCTGGCGCTCGTAGCGCTGCTCGAGGCCGTGCTCGCGGCCCTGCTCGAGCCGCACGCCGCGAGGGCGACGAGCCCGGCCCCGGCGAACAGGGTCAGCGCCCGGCGGCGATCGACGAGCGTGACCAGGTCGTGGGCGAGCCCCCGGTCGTGGTCGTGGACGTCCTGGTTCTGGTGGTGACGGTCGGGGTGGTCGGTGCTGGGGTTCACGATGATCTCCTCGGCTGGGGGCTTGCCGACCATCGTCCCGGCGTTCCCTCCACGCATCCTGGGACGTGCCGCAGAAGCCGGCGGGAACGAGCGGTCGATCGGTGTCCCAACCGGTTCGCCTGCCCGCCCGCCGCTCGGCCAAACTTGTCCGATGCAAGTGTCTCGGCGCCGGTTCGTGCTCTTCACCTCGGCGGCGATGTCGATGGCGGCGATGGCCATCGACCTGCTCATCCCGGCGTTCTCCGACATGCGCCGCCAGTTCGGCCTGGTCGAGGGGTCCACGCGCATCGGGCTCGTGGTCACCGTGTTCTTCTTCGGCCTGGCCATCGGCCAGTTGTTCTACGGCACGTTGTCCGACCGCTACGGGCGCCGCCCGATGATGCTGGTCGGACTGGCGATCTACATCGTGGCGTCGATCGTGGCCGGCCTGTCGGGCTCGCTGCCCCTGTTGTTCGCCGCCCGGTTCGTCACCGGCATCGGGGCGGCCGGACCCCGGTCGCTGTCGGTCGCCATGGTGCGCGACGTGTACGAGGGTGTCGAGATGGCCCGCCTCATGTCCTTCGTGATGACGGTGTTCATGATCGTGCCGATCGTCGCCCCCACGCTGGGTGCCGCGCTCATCTCCGTGCTCCCGTGGCAGTCGGTGCTGTTCTTCCCCGCCGTGGCGGCGAGCGTGGTGGCGTTCCTGTGCTGGCGGATGCCCGAGACGCTGCCGGCCGAGCGGCGCCGGTCGCTCGGGTTCCGCGACCTGCGCACGGCGGCCGGCATCGTGGTGCGGAACCGGCGCACGATGGCGTTCACGTTGGTGACCACGCTCACGTTCAGCTCCATGGCGAGCTACCTCGGCCGGTCGCAGCCGCTCATCGTCGACCTGTACGGCCGCGAGCGCCTCTTCCCGGTCATCTTCGGCGCCGTGGCCGGGGTGATGGCCATGATGACCCTGGCCAACAGCCGACTGATCCCGCGCTACGGGATCCAGAACATGCTCAGCGGCGCCACCACGATGCTCGTGGTCTTCACCTCGGTGCTGGCCGTCGTGGTGGCGTTGACCGACGGGAAGCCACCGTTGCTCGTGCTCGTCGTGCTGCTCGCCTGCATCATGGGCAGCAAGGGCCTCGTGATGCCGAACGCCAACACCGCGGCGATGCAGCCGATGGGCGCCGTGGCCGGTACGGCGTCGTCGATCATCGGCGTGACCACCAGCCTGTTCGGCGCACTGTTCTCGGGCATCGTGACCCGGATCTACGACCCGTCGTCACGCACGCTGGCGTACGCCATGTTCGTGTTCGCGGTCGCCTCGGCGTCGTGCGTGGCCTACGCCCGGTTCCGCACGACCGACCCCAGCTCGGTGCCGGTGATCGAGCTGGTCACCGCCTGACCGGCTCCGACCTGCATTCGGAGATTCGGGAGCCCGGTAACGGGGAAGTCCGTCGGTCCACCCCGACGAGGAGCGCTCATGCCCGGGATCGCCATCATCACCGAAGCGTGCATCGAGACCAAGGACCGGGCGTGCGTCGACGTCTGCCCGGTGCAGTGCATCTACGAGTTCGACGCCGGCACCGGGGCGCTGGTGTCCGAGCAGAGCGCCGGAAGTGGTGTCATCGAGAACTCCCACCGCGCGAACCCCGAGGCCATCGGCGTGTTCGGCGACACGCTGCTCTACGTGAACCTCGACGAGTGCACGTCGTGCACCGCCTGCTACCAGCCCGACGTGTGCCCCGTCGGCGCCATCTACGCCGAGGAGCACGTGCCGAACGGTGCCGACCGGAAGCACTACAACGCGTCGGATCCCAACAAGGGCCACGACCACACCTACTTCGTCCAGCTGAGCCGCGAGGTCTTCGCCGACTGACCCACCCCACTAGGGTCCGCCCCGTGAAGATCCGAGTAGCGGTCGCCAGCACGAACACGCCGGCCGACCGCGACGAGCTCGGCGCGTTCATCGACGGGCTCGAACGGCGCCGCTTCGACACGGTGTGGCTGTCGGACACCCCGATGACGCCCGCCGTCGAGCCGATGCTGGCCCTCGCCGTCGCCTCGGCCCGCACGACACGACTGAAGCTCGGCACGAACGTCGTGGTGTCGGGACGCAACCCGCTGCACCTGGCCAAGGAGCTGGCCCACCTCGACCGGCTGACCGGCGGCCGCCTGCTGGTGGCGTTCATGCCCGGCATCGGGTCGCCGCGGGAACGGGCGGCGCTCGGCGTGGTCGGTGTCGACCGGACGCGCCGGGTCGAGGAGGTCATCGACCTGTGCCGCGCTTGGTGGGCCGGCGACCCCGTCACGGCCGAGCTGGCCGGCTGGAGCTACGAGGGCATCACCGTGCGACCGCGGCCCGTGCAGCTGCCCCTCGAGGTGTGGCTCGGCGGCAACGGGCCCAAGGCGCTCCGGAGCACCGGCACCCATGCCGACGGCTGGCTCGGGTCACGGGCGACGCCGGCCCAGGCGGGGGCCAATCGAGCCGCGATCCAGTCGACCGCGACCGCGGCGGGCCGCACCATCGACGACGACCACTTCGGCATGAGCATCCCGTACTCGCGCTCGCCGGTGGCCGATGACGTCACGGCCGCCCTGCTGCGCGACACCGAGGCCGAGCGAGCCGACATCCTGCCCGTGGGCGCGCCCGAGCTGGTGACCCTGTTGCGGCGCCACCTCGACGCCGGCATCTCCAAGTTCGTGCTGCGCCCGATGACGCTGGACGACGGCTGGGACCGCGAGCTCGACTGGCTCGCGGAGCACGCACTGCCACTGCAGAACTGAGCGACGCGGTCCCGAGGGGTAGCGTGCGCCGTGCCGACCCGTCCCCGCACTCCCGAGGAGCTCCCGTGTCCGACCAACGTGTGTCCGCCAGCCGCCGCATCGCGGCATCGGCCGACGCCCTGTGGGCCATCGTCTCCGACCCCGCCGGCCATGTGCGCATCGACGGCTCGGGCATGCTGGTGTCCGCGCCCGATGCCGCCCCGCTCACCACGGTCGGCCAGGTGTTCGACATGCACATGGACCGTCGACCGCTCGGCGACATCCCGAACCTGGCCGAGTACTCCGTGCGCAACACCGTCACGGCCGTCGAGCCGGGCCGCCTGATCGCCTGGACGATCGGGCCGGTCGACCAGCCGCCGTTCGGTCATGTCTACGCCTGGCAGCTCGACCCCGTCGACGATCACACGACCGATGTGACGAACTGGTGCGATTGGACGGACATCACCGACCAGCTCCGCCAGATGCGCCCGGACTGGCCCATCGTGCCGGTGTCGATGCTCGAGGCCTCGGTCGAGCGCCTCGAGCGCGTCGTCAGCGGCCAGTAGCGGCACCATCGCCGTTCGGGGTCACGGTCCCGCCGTGCCGCGCGCCGTTCGACGGAGAGCGGGCGAACGGACGGGTCGGCGCTGGCGTTGGCTACCCGACGGCGCATCGGCCGACGCGGCCGTGCTGCTCCAGACCCGGGGGATGCGGGCACTGGGCGACGGCGCGGTCAGCGTCGTCCTCGTCTCCTACCTGACGGCCATCGGGCTCAGCGCGGCGCGCAGCGGCGTGGTCATCACCCTCACCCTGCTCGGCTCGGCCGCGGTGACGCTGGGCGTGGGCCTGCGCGCCCACGCCTACCCGCGTCGTCGCCTGCTGCGCGTGGTGTCGCTGCTCATGATCGCCACCGGCATCGGCTTCGCCGCGTCCACCCGCTTCTGGGTGCTCGCCGTGGTCGGGGCCGTCGGCACGCTCAACCCGAGCGGCGGTGACGTCAGCGTGTTCCTCCCCACCGAGCAGGCGCTCCTGCCAGCTACCGTGAGCGATGCGCAGCGCACCACGATGTTCGCCCGTTACAGCATCGTCGGCACGCTCGTCGGTGCCGCCGGCGCTGCGCTCGCCGGCGTGCCCGGTTGGATCGCCGGCCGCCTCGGCGTGAGCACCGTCGCCGCCCTGCGCGGCACGTTCGTCGTGTACGCCCTGATCGGGCTGGCGGTGTTCCACCGCTACGGGCGGCTCAGCCCGGGCATCGAGCCGCCCGCCGGTGCCCGGGTCGCGCTCGGCCCGTCCAAACGACGGGTGTACGGGCTGGCGGCGCTGTTCAGCCTCGATTCGTTCGGCGGCGGGTTCGTCATCACGGCGCTGGTGGTGTTGTGGCTCCAGCGCCGCTTCGGCCTGTCGCTCGCCGTGAGCGGTGCCGTGTTCTTCTGGGCTGGGCTGTGCTCGGCCGCCTCGCAGCTGGCCGCCGTCGGGGTCGCCCGTCGGATCGGGCTCGTCCGCACGATGGTGTTCACCCACCTGCCGGCCAACGCGTTGCTGGTGCTCACCGCCTTCATGCCCAACGCACCGTTGGCGGTGGCGTGCCTGCTCGGGCGAGCGGCGCTGTCACAGATGGACGTGCCGGCGCGCACCTCGTACGTGATGGCGGTCGTGACGCCCGCCGAGCGGCCAGCCGCGGCGAGCGTGACGAACGTGCCGCGCAGCCTCGCTTCGGCGTTGCCACCCGTGGCAGCGGGGTGGATGCTCGGGCGCTCGACGTTCGGTTGGCCACTGGTGATCGGCGGGACGCTGAAGGCGATCTACGACCTCTTGCTCCTCGCCCGCTTCCGCCACATCCGTCCACCCGAGGAGAACCCGACACCCGGGCGGTGATCGGGTCGACGACCCGGCGAACCCGAGCGACGGTCAGCCCGGCGCCCTCACCGGCTCGACGAGCTCGATCACGTTGCCCTCGGGATCGTCGAAGAACGCCAGCTTCACACCGACGGATCCGTCGAGCAGCGAACGGTCCGAGCGGAGCACGGCGCCGTGCGCTTCGGCGGTGGCGAGCACGCCCTCGATGTCGCGGCAGTAGAAGGTGAGGAACGCGATGCCCGTGCGATCGGCCAGGAAAGCCCTGGCGGCGTTCTGCTCCGGCGCGGCGGGGGGCCGGAAGAACTTGACGACCTCGCCCCCGGGCGCCTTCAGCCACACGTTGACGTAGCCGTCGCGACTGCTGGTGAGCGCCGCCGTGAGCGATGCGGGGATGTCGGCCCGGCGGACCTCGGTGCACGAGAGCACCGTTGCGTAGAACCCGAGCATGCGATCGAGGTCGAGCACCGCGATGCCCACCTCGAGCGGTGCGAGCTGCTCCATCGACTCGTTCCCCTCTGATTCGACTGCTTCGGCTGCTTCGACTGCTTCGGTCGATCGGCTGAGAGCGCGACCTCAGCGGATGACGTTACCCTTGCACGCGATGAGCTCGCTGCCGCGGTGGACGTTCGCCGGTCTCGTCGGCGCCGACCGCTTCATCCGGTGAGATCGTCCGTAGTACGCGCCCGTGGAGGCTCGACGAACGCGCCGGCCTTCGCGGTGGCCGAGCCAGCGGAACCGGCGTACGTGCGATCCCCGGTGACCGCGATTCGCTTCGCCGGACCGCTGGCGGTCCTCGTCGGCCTCTACTTCGCCCTGCGGCGCGCCGAGCAGAGCACCTTCGCCACGGACTTCGGCGACCTGCTCGCTTCCGCGCCCCGATGGGCCGTGACGACCGCCGTCGGCTTCTGTCAGCTCGGCTTCCTCGTCCCCGTGGTGCTCGGGTTCGTCGGCCAGGTCGCCCTCCGACGATTCGCCCGCGTGGGACGCATGTTCCTCGCCGCCATCGTCTGCGTCGCCGGCCTGGTGGTCCTCCAGCGGCTCGTCGGCTCCTCGGCGCTCCCCTTGGTGCCCCGCCGACACCCCGGGGGCCAGGCCGTCGGCGCGTTCGGACAGAGCGGCTACGGCATCGGCGCAGCGTTTCCCACCACCGTCGACCTGGCGGTGATCGCGGCGTGGCTGACCATGGACCGCTCCCACTGGTCGGGCCGGTGGCGACACATCGGCCGGCTCGTGCTGGTGCTCGGGATCGCCGCGCAGCTCGGAGTGAGCCTGGCCAATCCCGCCCGCATCCTCACCGCGCTCACCATGGCCGCGGCGGCGACGGCCTTGGTCCAACTGGTCCTGGGCGTGCCGAACACCCGACCGCGGGCACTCACCGTCGGCAGCATGCTCGAGCGGCTCGGTCACGACCTCTCGTCGGTCGAGCTCATCGGACGCTTCCGCCACTTCGCCGCCTTCCGCGTCCGGCTGGCCGGTGGAGGCGAGCTGTTCGTGAAGGTCGTCGGCCGCGAGTCGTGGGCCGCGCTGCTGCCCGTACGCCTGTACCAGCTGGCTCGGTTCCGAGACATCGGCCAGGACCGCCCGTTCCAGTCGCTCCGATCCGTGGTCGAGCACGAGGCGCTGAGCGCGCTCAAGGCGCACGCAGACGGCGTGCCGACGGCGCGCTTGACCGTGGTCACCGAGTTCCCGCCCGACGCCATGATGATGGCCTTCGAGGCCCGGGCGCGGTGCCGGTTGAGGGACCTGGAGCCGGAGCGTCGCACGCCCGAGCTCCTCCGCTCGGTCTGGGCGATCGTGGCCCGCTTGCAGCAGAGCCACACCGTGCACCGCCGCCTCAACGCAGACTCGTTGCTCGTCGACGATGACGGCGACGTCGTGCTCGTCGACTTCGGTGCCGCCTCGTTGGGCGTGGTCGGCCCCGCGCTGTCGACGGACGTGGCCGAGGTCTTGGCCGCCACCGCCGCGCCCCTCGGACCCGGGCCCGCCGTCGCGGCGGCCGTCGCCGGCGTGGGGCCGGCCGCCGTGGCCGCCGCGCTCCCCCGGCTGCAACCGTTGGCGCTCACACCGCCGACGCGCGCCGCCATCAAAGCGGCCGGCTGCCTCGACGACCTGCGCGCCGAGGTGGAACGTGTCACCGGCGCGCCGCCGTCACCGATCGCCGAACTCGAGCGGGTCAAGGCGCGCACCGTCGTCACCCTGGCGATGGCCGGGGTGGCGTTGTGGACGCTCATCCCCCAACTCGTCGGCATGGGCACGGTGTGGGGCGAGCTTCGGCGCGCCGACTGGCGGTGGTCGGCCGCTGCGCTGGTTCTGTCGGCCCTCACCTACGTCGGTGCCGCGGTGTCGCTCGACGGCTCGCTGCCCGAGCGGCTACCGCTCGCACCGAACATCGGCATCCACCTGGCGACATCGTTCGTCGCCGTCGCCGCACCGGGCGGCGCTCTCGCCCTGACCACCCGTTTCCTCCAGAAGCGCGGCATCGACACGCCGGCTGCCGTCGCGGCTGTGGGGGTCGACCTGGTCGCCGGCGGGATCGTCCACCTCACGCTCCTCGCGCTGTTCCTCGGCCTCGCCGGCACCTCGGGGTTGGAGACGTTCGAGCTGCCCTCGTTCAGCATCGTCGGGTGGGTCGCCGCAGCCGCCGTCGTGACCGCCCTGATCGGCGTGACCCTGCCATGGAGCCGCCGGCAGCTCCGCACGCGGGTCGTGCCGGCGGCGAGGCGCTCCCTGGCCAACGTCGCCGAGATCGCCCGCCAGCCGAGCACGATGATCGAGCTCTTCGGTGGCTCGCTCGCCATCACGCTCGGCTACCTGTTGGCGCTCGAGGTCTCCGTCACGGCGTTCGGTGCCGGGCCGGCGTTCACGTCCGTGGCCATCGTCTACCTCGTCGGCAACGCCATCTCCTCGGTGGCGCCGACCCCTGGGGGGATCGGAGCGGTGGAGGCGACGCTCATCGCCGGGCTGACGTCGGCCGGCATGCCGAGCACCACGGCCGTCGCTGCGGTCATCCTGTTCCGACTGGCGACGTTCTGGATCCCGCTGCTGCCAGGTTGGGGTGCCTTCACCGTCATGCAGCACTCCGGCAGCCTCTGACGCGACCCGATCGCTCGACGGTGGCGGTCCTCAGGGCGCGAACGGGCGGACGACGGCCACCACGTGGGCCCAGTCGATCGGCCGCAGGCACACGCCGTTGTAGCCCGTGCACGAGCCGGCGTGGATCATCTCGGCGTCGCTGACGAACATGCCGGCGTGGTCCGTGTCGTCCGGGGTCGTGCCGTAGTCGAACAGGAGGATGTCGCCCGGCAGCGCCGTGGACCTGGTGACACGCGGCAACAGGTCGTACATGGGCTCGGTCCAGCTGGCGTTCTGCTTCACCAGATCGACCGACCCGCGCAACCACGACGCCACGACCAGTCCGGAGCAGTCGTACACGTAGTCGCCGGCGGCGACGGTGCGCACCGTGCCGAAGTTGTCGGGGCGAGCGCAGATCGCCTGACCTGCCGGGCAGTCCCACGCCTTGCCGTAACGCGAGTCGCCGAACCGGTAGGGGTTGATCGAGGCGTAACGACGGCCGATCTGCGTGCGCGCCCAGGCGACCGCCAGGGCACCGGTCTCGGCCATCGGCTTGGAGCCGCCGGTCCCAGGGGGGCTCGGGGTCGACGCCCGCGGCGCGTACGAGCCCGTCTGGTCGACCACGACATGCGTCGGTTGGCTGGCGTACACGCACACCTTGCCGTTCGTGCCCACGGCGCTCGTGACGGCGTTGGCCACCGTGACGCCCGGCCGGTAGTTCACACTGGAACTGGTCGGTCGGGACGAGCCACACGGCCACACCGTGAGGAAGCCCGCCGCCGTCGCCTCGGTCGCCGTGACGTTCAGTGCCACGGCCGACTGCCCGGTGAAGTCGAGCTCGAGCGGGCGCTCCGGCCGCACCGCCTCGGCGGTAGTGCGGGTGTCCGTGACGCGACGCGGCGTCACGGGGGTGAAGCCGGATGCCCCGGCGGGACCGAACCAGCCGACGACGTCGACGATCACGTGCGCCGTCGTGTTGGAGGCGAAGCAGACCCGACCCTCGGCGTCGACCGGGGCGATGACGCCGTTGGAGGCGGTGCCCTGGGCGCCGACGTTCAGGTTCGAGGTGCCGGGCCTCGGATTCGAGCACGAGCGCACCCCGAGGTAGCCGGCGGCGGTCGCCTCGGTCGACGTCACGTTCAGGGCCACGGCCGTGACGCCCGTGGCCGGCACGCCGCCGTGGCCGGCGACCATCAGTCGGTAGGCCGTGAACGCGGGCACCGATGCTCCGCCCGCAACGGTGCGCGTGTCGACGAGGCGGGACGGGACGAGGGGCGTGAACGACGCACCCGAAGCGCCGAACCAGCCGCTCACGTCGACCACGACATGCGCGGGCACCGACGACGTC
>JANPGL010000536.1:0-4684 GCA_031423915.1 Actinomycetes bacterium
AGCTTGTCGATGCGCCGCAGCGCCAGCGCGTTCTGGCGTCGGGCCTTGTCCTGGTCGCGCAGGACGCCGCCGAGGATGCCGCCCGACAGTGGGCTCCACGGGATCACCCCGATGCCGTAGTGACGGCAGGCCGGCAGCACCTCGAGCTCCACGGTGCGCACGGCCAGGTTGTAGTGGCTCTGCTCGCTCACCAGGCCCAGGAAGCCGCGCTGGCGGGCGGTCTCGTTGGCCTGGGCCAGGTGCCAGCCGGCGAAGTTGCTGCTGCCCACGTAGGTGACCTTGCCCTGCGCGACCAGCGTCTCCATGGCCTGCCAGATCTCGTCCCACGGCGCGGTCCGGTCGACGTGGTGCATCTGGTAAAGGTCGATGTGGTCGGTCTGCATGCGGCGCAGGCTGGCGTCGCAGGCGGCGCGGATGTGGTGGGCCGACAACCGGCCGTCGTTCGGCCAGTCGCTCATCGCTCCGTACACCTTGGTGGCCAGCACGACCTTCTCGCGCCGCCCTCCGCCCTGGGCGAACCAGCGGCCGAGGATCTCCTCGGTGGCTCCCGCACCCTTGTTGCCGCCGTAGCGGTTGGCGGTGTCGAAGAAGTTGATCCCGAGCTCGAGCGCCCGGTCCATGATCTGACCCGACTCGGGTTCCGGGGTCTCGGGCCCGAAGTTCATGGTGCCCAGGCAGAGCTCGCTCACCTGGAGGGCGGTACGGCCGAGCCGTCGATAGCGCATCCGACGATCTTCGCACGGCTCGCCCTGCGTGCCTGCCGCCCCTAGCCTGCCGGCCCGGGGGATCGGACGAGGGGGAGCGATGGCACCAGTGACCAGAGGCGACACCGTGGCGGTGACCGGGGCGGCCGGGTTCATCGGCGGCTGGGTGGTCCAAACCCTGCTGGAGCGCGGCTACCGGGTGCGGGCCTGCGTGCGCGACACGACCGACGACACCAAGGTCGGGTTCCTGCGCGCCATGCCGGCGTTCGCCTCGGGCCGGCTGACGCTGCACGCCGCCGATCTCGACGTGCACGGCTGCTTCGACGACGTGTTCCGCGGCTGCCAGGGCGTCGCCCACGTGTCGCACGTGAGCACCTACGACGACGTCGACTACGTGCGCCGCACGTGCGACCACATCATCGCCAGCGTGGAGAGCTCGGGCACCGTGCGGCGCGTCGTGGTCACCTCCAGCATCGCCGCGGTCATCTCGGAGGCCGACATCAACGAGCTGGTGCGTCGACCGGTGATCGACGAGGACCGCGAGCCCGACGAGTCGAACCCGAAACGCACGGCCGAGCGCGGCCAGGGCTACTCGATCGGCAAGGTCATCGCTCAGCACGCCTTCGCCGAGGCGGCGGCGGCGAGCGGCCGGTGGGACTCGGTGACCGTGTGCCCGGGCGACAACATCGGGCCCATCCTGTCGGCCCACCAGCGCACGGGCGGCCCGTGGCAGCACCTGATCGGCCGCATGGTCGAAGGGCGCTGCGAGATCTTCCACGGCACCGGCCCGTACCGGAAGTGGATGACGGTCGACGTGCGCGACGACGCCGCCTGCCACGTCGGTCTGCTGGAGAGCGGGACCGTGGTCAACGGCAAACGCTTCCTGGCCATCTCGACCGACAGCCGAACCTACGAGGACATGGTGGCCACCATCGACCGCGTGCTCCCCGAGCTGCGCCACGACCCGGGCGTCATCGCCGACCACGCACCCGAGCGGCACCAGGCCCGCGAGGCCGAGTTCCGGGCCATCTGGGAGGGTCTGCAGCCGCGCAACGACCGGGTGCGCGCCGCCGCCGGTGTCACGTTCCGGCCGCTCGACGACTCGATCCGCGACTGCGTCGAGTCGCTCATCGCGGTGGCTGGCGTCGTCCCGAGCCGCCGCGCCGGCTGACGCGGGTCGCTCCGGTCGGTTTGGGTCGCCGCAACCACCGCACGGGTGGCTACGGCTACCCAGAGGTGCGGGCGCGGGCCAGGTCAGCTCGCGGTCGACCAGACCGAGACGTGGCGGCGGCTGTCACTCGTGAACGGCGAGCGGTCCCAGCCGGCCCAGCGATGGACGAGCGTCATGCCGGCCATGCGGGCCATCAGGTCGAGCTCCGCCGGCCACACGTAGCGGAACTCGCCCACGTTCGCCTCGAACCGGTCCCCCACGCGGGTGTAGTGGTGCGACCACAGGCGTTGGTTGGCGACGTCGTACTCGTCGATGCCGAGGTGCGCCGGCGACACGTCGAACGGCCGGACCGTCTCGCCCGGCGGGAGGCGCTGCAGGTCGGGCACCATGCACTCGACCACGAAGCTGCCGCCGGGCGCGAGGTGGCGCGCCGCGTTGGCGAAGCATGCCACCTGCTCGTCCTGCGCGGTGAGGTTCATGATCGTGTTGAACACGAGGTACACGAGCGAGAACGTGCCCGGCACGCGAACGGTGGCCATGTCGCCCATCGTCACGTCGACGGCGTCGCCCCCGGGCTTGGCCCGCAGCCGGTCCACCATGGCGGTCGAGATCTCGATGCCGTGCACGTCCACGCCTCGCCCCGCCAGCGGCAACGCGATGCGGCCCGTGCCGATGGCGAACTCGAGCGCCCGGCCCGCGCCGGTCAGGTCGGCCAACACGTCGGCGGTCGCGGCGATGACGTCAGGGTCGAACGGTGGCGACGGGTCGTCGTCGTAACGCCCGGCGATGCGCTCGCCGAAGGTGTCCTGGGGCATGGCGCGGGACCGTACTCGGGCGATCGGCGGCGCCGGCCCGCCTTTTCAGGTCGTCGGTCAGCCGAGTTCGGCCCGCACCATCGCCGCGCCCTCGGCCAGCGCCGTCAGCTTGGCGAAGGCCACCGAGCGCGGCAGGTACTTCATCCCGCAGTCGGGCGCGGCGACCAGGCGCTCGGCCGGCACGACCTCGAGCGCAGCGCGGAGGCGCTCGGCGATCACGGTCGGCGGCTCGACATCGTTCGTCGACAGGTCGAGGACGCCGAGGACGATCGTCTTCGCCGCCACGGGCTTCAGCGTGGCGGCGGCGAGGCGGGGCTGGGCGAACTCGAGGGCCAGCTGGTCGGCGGTGCAGTCGGCCAGCTCGGCCAGGAACGGGTAGCCGCCGCTCTTGTCCGAGACGTACGCCGCGTAGCCGTAGCAGGTGTGCAGCACCGTGGTGATCTCGATGCCCGCGAGGGCCCGGTTGATGGCCTCGACGGCGAAGGTGCGTGCGGCGCCGGCGTTGGCCTGCAGGTACGGCTCGTCGAGCTGCACGATGTCGATGCCCGCCGCGGCCAGGTCGACGAGCTCGGCGTTGATGGCCTCGGCGTAGGCCAGCGCCAGCGTGCGCTGATCGGGGTAGTGCTCGTTCTGGGCCAGCTGGCTCAGGGTGAACGGGCCGGGCACGGTGACCTTGGTGACCCGGTCCGTGGCGGCCCGCAGGAACGAGGCGGGGCCGAGCTCGACCGGTGCGCCGCGACGGATGGGACCGCTCACCAACGGCACCGTCGAGCGGCCGCCGATCCGGTTGACGCTCTCACCGATGCGTTCGCGATCGACCCCGTCGAGCGCGTTGGCGAAGTGGTTGAAGTAGCTCTCGCGCCGGATCTCGCCGTCGGTGACGATGTCGATGCCGGCCTGCGACATGTCGTGGATGGCCAGCAGCGTCGCCGCGTCGAGCGCTTGGTCGAGCTCGTCGGGCGGGATTCGCCAGACGTCGGCCGCGCTCGTTCGCGGCACGCCCTTGCGCACCAGCGTCGCGTGGTCGACCAGCCACGAGGGCTGGGGGTAGCTGCCGATGACCGTGGTCGGGATGAGCGGGAGTGCGGCGACCCGGTTCCGGTTGGCGGCCATCTGGCGTCGGTCAGCGATACGTGTTGTTGCTGGTGTGGTCGCCGGCCAGCCAGGCGGCGAGGTCGGCGTGGGCCGTGCGCGCCCGGGTGGCGGTGATGGCGTCGACGTCGGGGTGGTCGGCCGTGAGCTCGACGAGGAGCCCGTTCGGGTCGCGCACGTACAGCGACCGGCAGTACCCGTGCTCGAGCACGAACGTGGCGGGCTCGGTGTAGCCGGCGTCGGCCAGGCGCTTCGCCACGGCGTCCTGGGCGTCGTGGTCGACCTTCAGTGCGATGTGCGAGAACGGTGTTTCGGGCATCGTCGGCCCGAACAGCTCCTGGTCGGCCGGGTCGGCGAACTGGAAGAACGCCAGCGCGCTGCCGTCGGCCAGGCCGAAGAACGTGTGGCAGTAGACCCGAACGGCACCGAACAGCTCGTCGGCCTCGCTCCAGGTGGCCACCAGGGGCAGCCCGAGGAGGTCCTCGTAGAAGGCCCGCGTCGCCTCCTGGTCACGCGTGATCCACGCGTTGTGGTGCAGGCGGGCAACGGCGGTGGTGGTGGGCTTGGTGTCGGTCACGGCGAGCCTCCGTTCTCACACGTCAAGCTAGCAAACGGCCCTGCCCGGGTCGTCGGGGGACCTGGCCCGATCGCGACCTAGTCTCGGGTCCGTCACCCGCCTTCCCCGACAGGATCACCACATGAGCCTTCCCATCGACCCCGGTACCTACGGCATCGATACGGTGCACTCCCAGCTGGCCTTCGGGGTGAAGCACCTCGGCATCTCCACGGTGCGCGGCACCTTCGACCGGTTCGCCGGCGCCCTGTTCGTGGGCGAGACCCTGGCGGACACCGTGGTCACCATCGAAGCGGAGATTCACAAGCGCCTGTCGCGCCTGGCGCGC
>JANPGL010000537.1:0-3460 GCA_031423915.1 Actinomycetes bacterium
CCTTCGACGTCCTGGTGGCCGACCTCTCGTTCATCTCGCTCCGCACGGTCGCCGAGGTGCTCATCGGGCTTGCCCGACCGGGCGCCGACCTGGTCTGGCTCGTCAAGCCGCAGTTCGAGGCCGGCCGACAGGAAGCGGCCAAGGGGCGCGGCGTCGTGTGTGACCCGGAGGTGCGCGACCGGGTGCGTGACGAGATTCACTTCCATCTGGACGGTCTCGGGGCCCACGTTCACGGATGGATGGACTCGCCCGTACCGGGCCCAGCTGGCAACGTGGAGCTGCTCGTCCACGCCACCACCAAGGACGCACCGTGACCCCCACCACCCGCAGGATCGCCCCGTGACCCGGGTGCTCGTCGTCGCCCACCACGATCGGGTCGAGGCCGCCGACCTGACGCGACGCGCCGCGGCCTGGTTGCACGCCCGCGGCCACGAGGCGTGGGTCATGCCCGACGACGCCAAGGCGCTCGAAATGGCCGACCTGGCCTACGACGGCCCGCCGGGCGACGCCGACCTGGCGCTCAGCCTCGGCGGAGATGGCACCACGCTGCGCGCCGTCGACCTGGTGTCGGCCTCCGGCGTCCCGGTGCTCGGGGTCAACGTCGGGTTGCTCGGCTACCTCAACGAGATCGAGCCGTCGGGTCTCGTCGACGCGCTCGACGGTTTCCTCAGCGGGCGGCACACGATCGAGGAGCGCATGATGCTCGAGGTGCGCGTGCAGCGCCGCGGGGGCCCGCTCGAACCGGCGGTGCGGGCGCTGAACGAGGCCGTGATCGAGCGCGACGAGTCGGGCCACACCGTGCGGCTCGCCGTGCGCATCGACGGTGCGCCGTTCACCACGTACGCCGCCGACGGGCTCATCGTGGCCACGCCCACCGGCTCCACCGCGTACTCGCTGTCGGCGCGCGGTCCCATCGTGTCGCCCTCGCACCGGGCGCTTCTGCTGACCCCGGTGTCGCCCCACATGCTGTTCGACCGCTCGCTCGTACTCGACCCGGCGCAAGACCTGGCGCTCGAGGTGATCGGCCATCGCCGCGCCGTGCTGTCGGTCGACGGTCGCCGGGCCGGCCTGCTCGGCGAGGGCGACGTGCTCCAGTGCGCGGCCAGCGCCGTGCCGGCCCGACTCGTGCGCTTCCCCGGCGCGCGCCACTTCCACCAGATCCTCAAGTCCAAGTTCGGGCTGGCGGACCGCTGATGCTGCACGAGCTCCACATCGAGAACCTCGGCATCATTGCCGATCTCAACCTCGTCCTCGGCCCTGGCATGACCGCGCTCACCGGCGAAACCGGCGCCGGCAAGACCATGCTCGTCGAGGCCATCGATCTGCTCGTGGGCGGCCGATCGGACCCCACGCTGGTGCGGCCGGGCGCCGCCGAGGCGCGGGTGGAGGGACGCTTCGTCGTCGACGACAACGAGCTGGTGCTCGCCCGTGTCATCCCCGCCGAGGGTCGGTCGCGCGCCTACGTGAACGGTCGCCTCGCCACCGTGGCGACGTTGGCCGAGGAAGGCATCCGGCTCGTCGACCTGCACGGCCAGCACAGCCACCAGAGCCTGCTCTCGGTGGTGGCCCAGCGCGACGCCCTCGACCGCTTCGGCAACGTCGACCTGGGCCCGCTGCGCACGGCCCGCGGCCGGCTCACCGAGATCGACGCCGCGCTCGGGGCGCTGGGCGGCGACGGCCGCGCCCGAGCTCGCGAGATCGACCTGCTGCGCTTCCAGGTCGACGAGCTCGACGCCGCCGGCCTCGCCGGACCCGACGAGGACGACGCCCTGGCGGCCACCGAGTCGCTGCTGGCGGACGCGGTGGCCCACCGCGAGGCCGCCGGGACCGCCACTGCCGCGCTCACCGACGAGGGCGGCGCCACCGACGGAGCCCGGGCGGCTCTGGCGGCGCTGACCGGTCGTGCGCCCTTCCGTGCGCTCGAGCAGCGCCTGCGCGACCTCGTGGCCGAGCTCGACGACGTGGCTGGTGAGATGCGTGCCAGCGGCGACGCCATCGAAGAGGACCCCGAGAAGCTCTCGGCCCTGCGGGAGCGACGCCAGCTGCTGCGCGAGCTGCGCCGCAAGTACGGCGAGACGCTCGTGGAGGTGCTGGCCTACCACGAAGAGGTGGCAGGTCGCCTGGCCGAGCTCGAAGGGTACGAGGGTCGCGTCGCCGCACTCGAGGCCGACCGGGCGCGCGCCGAGGCGGCCGCGGCATTGGCCGCCGCGGCCGTCGGCGCGGCGCGTCGAACCGCCGCGCCGAAGCTGGCCAAGGCCGTGGCCAAGCACCTCGGCGCGCTGGCCATGCCGAGGGCCCGGATCGAGGTCCACGTGGGCGACGACGACCCGGGCGACGAGGTCACGTTCCTGCTCGGCGCCAACGCCGGCGAGCCGGCGCTGCCGCTGGCCAAGGTGGCCTCTGGCGGCGAGCTGGCCCGGACGATGCTGGCGTTGCGGCTCGTGCTGAGCGAGGCGCCGGACACGCTGGTGTTCGACGAGGTCGACGCCGGCATCGGCGGCGAAGCCGCACTGGCCGTGGGGCGCTCGCTGGCCGAGCTCGGCGACCGTCACCAGGTGCTCGTCGTCACCCACCTCGCCCAGGTGGCCGCGTTCGCCGACACCCAGGTGGTCGTACGCAAGGACTCCCGGGGCGGCCGCACGGTGGCCGCCGCACGGCCCGCGCAGGGCGACGACCGGGTCCAGGAGCTGTCCCGGATGCTGTCCGGACTGGCCGATTCCGGGTCGGCCCGCACCCACGCCAGCGAGCTGCTGGCCTCGGCGGCCGGCCGGCGCAAGCGTTGACCAGGCGCGACGCGAGAACCTGCCGCAATCCGCGGCGGGCGCCCCGATGCGCGGTACGGTGATGTCCCGTCATGTTGACGACTGACGGGAGGCGGGCGCCGTGGCGAAGCACATCTTCGTGACCGGTGGGGTGGCCAGCTCGTTGGGCAAGGGGCTCACCGCTTCCTCGCTCGGCCGGCTGCTCAAGATGAGGGGTCTGCGCGTCACGATGCAGAAGCTCGACCCCTACATCAACGTCGACCCGGGCACCATGAACCCGTTCGAGCACGGCGAGGTGTTCGTCACCGACGACGGTGGCGAGACCGACCTCGATCTCGGGCACTACGAGCGGTTCATCGACGAACCCCTGTCCCGGTCCTCGAACGCCACGACCGGGTCGATCTACCAATCGGTGCTGGCCGCCGAACGGCGGGGCGACTACCTCGGCCGCACGGTGCAGGTCATCCCGCACATCACCGACGAGATCAAGCGGCGGATCCGTCGCCTCGTGAACGACGACGTGGACGTGATCATCACCGAGGTCGGCGGCACCGTCGGCGACATCGAGATCCTCCCGTTCCTCGAGTCGATCCGGCAGTTCCGCAAAGAGGCCGGGCGCGACAACGTCTGCTACATCCACGTGACGTTGGTGCCGTTCATCGGCCCGTCGGGCGAGCAGAAGACGAAGCCCACGCAGC
>JANPGL010000538.1:0-3731 GCA_031423915.1 Actinomycetes bacterium
TGCCCGTGGACGTGGATGACGTCGCGCTGGCTCGTCGACGCCGCTGGCCAGGCCGGCACGTTCATCGAGTGGCGCAGCCTGAGCCTCGGCGTGCTGAACGCCGGCAAGGACATCCCCGAGGCGTACCGCGGGCCGATGGACGCGGCGCGCGACGTCCACCGCGTGATGGCGGCGTTGAAAGCTGCCGGGCGCAACGACCTGATCGGCGCGCTCTACACCGAGTACGGCGCCCGCACCTTCCACGACGGCCTGGCCGGTTCCACCGACGTCGTGCGCACGGCCGTGGAGGCCGCCGGTGCCGGCGAATGGGCGTGGGCCATCGGCGACGAGGACTTCGACGACGAGGTGGCGGCGTCCACCGCCGAGGCGTTGGCGCTGGCCGGTCCCGACGTCGGCTCCCCGGTGCTCGCCTGGGGCGAGCCGCGCATCGGCGTCTTCGGGCCGATCGTGTCGCCGCCGCCCACGGGCGCCGACGCGGTCGCCTTGCTCGAGCACGTCGTGGCGGTGCGCGAGATCCCCGGGGTGTTCGAGATCAAGCGCGGCCGGAGTGAAGGCCCGGCGTTCGGACCTCGTCCGTAGCGCACGCACCGGCGCCGTAAGGTCGGCGGCATGGCCGCCACCACCACGCAGCACATCCAGACGACGCGACTCCTCACCTTCGAGCGCCAGCAGGGAACCGGCCACGCCGTGGTCTTCGTCCACGGCTTCCCGCAGACCGGCCACCAGTGGCGCCACCAGGTGGGCGCGCTGGCCGAGGCCGGCTACGCCTGCTTCGCGCCCGACAACCGCGGCTTCGGCGCCACCGAGAAGCCGATGGCGCGGGTGTCGCGCTCGATGCTGGCCGACGACGTGATCGCCTACCTCGACGCCCGCCACATCGAGACGTGCACGCGCGTCGGCCACGACTGGGGCGGCATCATCGCGTTCAAGGCGGCGATCGACCACCCCGACCGCATCACGAAGCTGGCCATGCTCGACACCCTGTGCACCGTCTGGTCGCCGGCCGGTCACCACGGCTACTGGTTCAAGGCCGAGGGCGTGCCCGAGCAGTTCTTCGCCGACCACCACGACCTCTTCATCCGCATGCTGTTCGAGGGCGCCGACACCGGCCCGCTCGGCGGCCACCCGGAGAACCCGTGGCGCATCCCGCCCGGCACGCGCCCGCGCCCGGGCTGGGTCGACGACGACGCGTTGGCGCAGTACCGGCGGGCGTTCGCCGACCCCGACGCCTGGTGGCACGCCATCAGCTACTACCGATACGCGCTGCCCTTCCACATCGTCGGCACGGGCGCCGACGGGCGCGAGCGCTTCACGTCGCTCAGCGAGCGCGAGGTCGGCGCCATGTGGCTCGGCGGCCTCGAGAACGATGCCCGGTACGCCGAGTTCCTGGACTACGGGCCCGACGACCGGCACAAGCGCTACCCGCATCCGGTGCTGTGGTTGTACGGCAGCTACCGGGCGGGCGACGTGCGCCACGGCGAGACCAGGATCCCCACGGTCAACCCGTTCTTCCAGCAGTTCTCGCGGTACTTCCCCGATCTGCGCGCCCGAGCCGTGGACGCCGGTCACTTCCTCGGCGAGGAGGCGCCCGACTACGTGAACGAGTGCCTGCTGGCGTTCCTGGGCGGCCAGCTCTGACCGAGGCGGCTCGACGCCGCCCGTTCCTTCAGCCGGCCGTCAGCTGGGCCGTGCGAGACTGGACGCGGGATGAAGCTCCTGCTCGTCGAGGACGACCGCACGATCGCCGCCGTCGTCCGGCGCGGCCTCGAAGCCGAAGGCTTCACCGTCGAGGTGGCGCACGACGGCCCGCAAGGCTTGTGGCTCGCCCAGGAGTCGTCGTACGACCTGATCGTCCTCGACCTCATGTTGCCCGGACGCAACGGCTTCCAGATCTGCGCCGACCTGCGCGCGGCCGACGACTGGACACCGATCCTGGTGCTCACCGCCAAGGACGGCGAGCTCGACGAGACCGAAGCGCTCGAGGCCGGCGCCGACGACTACCTGTCGAAGCCCTTCGCGTTCGGGGTGCTGGTGGCCCGCATCCGATCGGTGCTGCGTCGGGCGGGCGGGCGGGGCGCCCCCGTGCCGGTGTCGGTCGGAGACCTGCGCATCGACACCCGGGAACGCCGCGTGTGGCGCGGGATGACGGCCGTGTCGTTGACGGCGCGGCAGTTCGACGTGCTCGAGTTCCTCGTGCGACGTGCCGGCGAGGTGGTGTCGAAGCGCCAGATCCTCGACGGGGTGTGGGACTTCGGGTTCGAGGGCGATCCCAACATCGTCGAGGTCTACATCCGTCGCCTCCGCACCGCGGTCGACGAACCGTTCGGCCGGCGCTCGATCGAGACCGTGCGCGGCGCCGGCTATCGCCTCGACCCCGAGGGCGGATGAAGCGCGTCCCTCGCACGGTCCGGACACGCCTGACGGCGATCGCGGTGATGGGCTGCGCCGCGTTGTTGGGGCTGGCCTCGGTGGTGATGGTCGTCGCGTTGCGCCAGCAGCTGACCGACAACCTGGACGAGAGCCTGGGCCAGCGTGCCGACGCGCTGGTGGCCGCCGGCCGGGGCGGGCGTCCGCTGGTGCCCGACGGGACGGACGAGGACCTCCTCGTCCAGCTCTGCTCACCGTCCGGCGAGGTGCTGGCGGCGACCGCACCGGTGGCCGGCCGCGGGCCGATCGCTCCGCTGATCCCCGGCGTTCGGACGGTGCACTCGGTCCCAGGGTTCCCGTTCGGGGTGCGGGTGCTCGTGCGTCCGATCGCCGGGGGCGACGGCGGCACCCTGCTCATCGGGGTGAACGCGGACGACGTCGCGGACCCCGTCCGGGTCCTGGTGCGCCTCCTGGCGATCCTGGTACCCGTCCTGCTGGCCATCCTGGGCGGGTTGATCTGGTGGACGACCGGCCGGACGCTGCGGCCGGTGACGCGCATGCGCACCGAGATGGCGACCATCGGCGCCACCGACCTGGGCCGTCGCGTTCCCGAGCCGGGCACCGGCGACGAGATCGACCTGCTCGCCACCACGATGAACGCCACCCTCGACCGGCTCGAGGATGCGGTCGTCCGCCAGCAGCGGCTGGTCGCCGACGCCTCCCACGAACTGCGGGGGCCCCTGACGCGCATGCGAGCGGACCTCGAGGTGGAGCTGGCGGGACCGCCGACCATCGATGCCCGCGGTGTGGCGAGCCGCATGCTGGCCGAGACGGTCGGACTCCAGCACCTCGTCGACGATCTGCTCCATCTGGCCCGCAGCGACGCGGGCGCGCCGCGGTCGACTCCGATGCTCCTCGACCTCGACGACATCGTGCTGCGCGAGGCCCGGCGCGTCGTGGAACGGGGCCGGGTGCGGCTCGATACCGGGCGTGTGGCCGCCGTGCAGGTGCTCGGCGACCGGGGCCAGTTGGGCCGCGTCGTACGCAACCTGCTCGAGAACGCCGAACGCCACGCATCGGCGGTGGTGACGCTGGCCCTGCAGGACGTCGACGGCACCGTCACACTCGAGGTGTCCGACGACGGAGCCGGCATCGCAACGGCCGACCGTGAGCGCGTGTTCGAGCGCTTCGCCCGCCTCGACGATGCCCGCACGCGCGACGCCGGCGGCGCTGGGCTCGGGTTGGCGATCGTGCGTGACATCGTCGAGCGCCATGGCGGGCATGTCGCCCTGGCGGACGGCGCCGGCGCGACCTTCATGGTCCGGCTGCCCGGTCATGCCCCGGCCGCGGGGGCCGGGGCATGA
>JANPGL010000539.1:0-6659 GCA_031423915.1 Actinomycetes bacterium
CCGCGCCAGGCCCGAGCCGTGTTCGCCGAGCACCTCGAGCTGCTCGTGCGCCTGTGGACCGAGGAAGACGTGCACTGGGCGGGCGAGCACCGCGCCCCGTTGGTCGGGATCACCACCCACCCACGCCCGTTCCAGACCCCGCGGCCGCCCCTCTGGGTCGGTGGCGGCGCGTCGACCGACTCGGTCGACCTGGCGGCACGGCTCGGGCTGGGGCTCATGCTGCCCACCGTGTTCGGCACGCCCGAGTCGTTCGCGCCCATGGTGGAGCGCTACGAGGAGCAGTGGGACCTCCACGGCCGCGACCCCGCCGACCGGCGCGTGGGCTGCTGCACCCACACGTTCGTGGCGTCGACCCGGGCCGAGGCCCGCCGCATCTGGGAGCCCCGCTACCGCGCCTACATCGAGTGGGTCAACGAGCTCGTGTTCACCTCCACCGGTGGCCGGGCCACCGGGCTCGGGGGCTTCGACTTCGAGGAGCGCTGCGCCACCACGGCCATGTGCGGCTCCCCCGACGAACTGGTCGACCGGATGGGCAAGCTGCGCGAGCTGCTCCACCTCGACACGCAGCTGCTGATGTTCGACATGGGCGGCCTGCCCGACGACGAGCTGCGCGCCGTCATCGAGCTGGCCGGCGACCAGGTGGTGCGAAAGGTGGTCGACGATGGCTGACGCCGCCGGTGCGCTGCACGGCATCCGCGTCCTCGACGCCGGCCGCTACGTCGCCGGGCCGTGGGCGGCCCAGCTGCTCCAGGGCCTCGGGGCCGACGTGCTGCGCGTCGAGCGCCCGGCGGGCGGCGAGGACCGCTTCATCTTCCCCGTCGGCGACGACGGCCTCAGCGCGTTCTTCGTCCACTGCAACCGGGGCAAGCGGGCCATGACGCTGTCGCCTACCAAGCCCGCCGGGCGCGAGGTCATGGGCCGTCTGGTGGCGTGGGCCGATGTGATCGTGGCCAACATGCCCGACGAGACGTTGGCCGCCATGGGCCTCGACTGGGCGACCGTGCACGCCACCAACCCCCGCGCGGTCCTGGCCACAGCCACGACGTTCGGCACCACCGGCCCGTACGCCGGGCGCCTCGGCTTCGACGGCATCGGCCAGGTGATGAGCGGCAGCACCTGGATGAACGGCCACCCGGGCGACCCGATGAAGAGCTTCGTGCCGTGGGTCGACTACACGACCGCCGGCATGCTGGCCCTCGGCGTGGTCACGGCTCTGTTCCAACGCGAGCGCACGGGCGAGGGCACCCGAGTCGAGGGCTCGCTGCTCGGCTCCGCGCTGGCCAGCACCGGCCACATCCTCACCGAGCAGGCGATCGGCCACCTCGACCGGCACGGCACCGGCAACCGCCACCCGGCCGCCGGACCGAGCGACATCGTGGCCACGCGCGACGGCCGCATCATCGTGCAGGTGATCGGCAACGCCATGTTCGCCCGCTGGGCGACGCTCATGGGGCGCGCGGACCTGCTCGACGACGCTCGCTACACCACCGACGAGCTGCGAGGCATCAACGGCGAGGACCTGAGCGCCCTCCTGCGAGCGTGGGCGGCCGAGCGCACCACAGCACAGGCGCTCGACGACCTCGCCGCCGTGGAGCTGCCCGCCGGGCCGCTCCTGACACCCCAGCAGGCCCTCGACGACCCGCACGTGCGCACCATGCTCGATGCCGCCCTCGTGCCCGGTGTCGGCGACGACGTGGCCGCCGTGCGCACCCCGGTGCACCTGGCCACGGGATCCGTCCCGCTCGGCGTCTCGGCGCCCGCGCTCGGCGAGCACACCGACGCGACGCTGGCCACGCTCGGCTACGACACCGCCGCCGTCGCCGCGCTGCGCGCCGCCCGCATCGTCTGACCGCCCGCGCCGTCTGACCGCCCGCACGGTCCGACCCGCCCGTTGGGTCGTCGGGCCGCGCGTCCGACCGGGCCGGGACCTTGGTCCCTTCCGCAGCCGCGCCGTCGACCGCCACCGTGGAACCCAGTCGTGGGGGAGCGCGCCCGGGCGCGCCGACAACAGGGAGACGCACATGACCGAGACCTTGACCGGCACCACCCGATCGGCGGGGATGACCTACGCGGAGATCCTCGGCACCGACAGCCACCCGGTGCGCCCGATCCTCTACGCGGACTCGCCGATGCCGCCCGGGCCGACGCTCGTGCCGAAGGAGCGCTACTACTCGAAGGAGTTCCACCAGCTCGAGGTCGACAAGGTCTGGAGCCGGGTCTGGCAGATGGCTTGCCACGAAGACGACATCCCCGACGTCGGCGACTACCTCGTTTACGACATCGCCCACCTGTCGTTCCTCATCGTGCGCGACGCGCCCGACTCGTTCAAGGCCTTCCCCAACGCCTGCCTCCACCGCGGCAAGCTGCTGCGCGAGGAGAACGGCAAGTGGGCGCGCGAGCTGCGCTGCTCGTTCCACGGGTGGAGCTGGAACCTCGACGGATCGCTCAAGGAGATCCCGTGCCGGTGGGACTTCCAGTACCCCGAAGCGAGCGACACGTGCGCGTCGCTCGCCCAGGTGAAGCTCGGGACCTGGGGCGGCTTCATCTTCATCAACCCCGACCCGAATGCCGGCCCGCTCGAGGACCACCTCGGCTCGCTGAGCGAGCAGTTCACGCTGCTGCCCTACGAGAAGCGCTACAAGTCGGCCCACGTGGCCAAGGTGCTGCGCTGCAACTGGAAGGTGGCGCAGGAGGCGTTCAGCGAGGCGTACCACGTGGTGGCCACGCACCCCCAGATCCTGGGCGGGATCGGCGACGCCAACACCAAGTACGACGTGTTCGGCAACTACTCGCGCGCCATCTCGCCGCAGGCCGTGCCCAGCCCGCACCTCACCGGCATGCCCGACTACGGATCCACCGAGGGCGCCCAGCTGTACCGCAAGCTGCGCCACCCGCTGAGCGGCGCCGTGTACGAGCGCAAGGCCGACGGCTACGTCCACGTGACCGCAGTCGACGGCCGCCACGGCCGCTTCACCGACCAGGGCACCCGCGTCGACGGCGACCTGGGCCAGGTCGACCCCAACATGTGCGACTGGATCGGCGGCCAGCAGCTGCCCGACGCCGACCAGGCCGCCCTGCCGCCGTGGCTGGGCGACGACGCGCCCGACTTCGCCACGCTGCGCAAGATGATCGGCGACATGGACCGCGAGCGGATGCGGCCGATGCTTGGCGACGCCGTCGACGAGTTCAGCGACGCCGAGCTGTGCGACTCGATCTACCTGACGTTGTTCCCCAACTTCCATCCGTGGGGCTCGTTCAACCGCATCGTGTACCGCTTCCGTCCGTACGGCGACGACCCCGACATGTGCATCCACGAGTGCATGTACTTCTCCCCCGCCCCGCCCGACGGCCCCCGCCCGCCGGCTGCCCCCGTGCACTGGCTCGGGCCCGACGACGACTGGGTCACCGCCCCCGAGCTCGGGATGCTGGCCAAGGTGTTCAACCAGGACGTGCACAACATGCCGCACGTCCAGGCCGGCTTGAAGGCCATGCGCCAGCCGTACGTGATGTTCGGCAACTACGGCGAGACCAAGCCCCGCCACTTCCACCAGCTCCTCCAGGAATGGATCGACAAACCGTGACCGTCACCGAACCTCGTCCCACCGCGGTCGTCGGCACCCCGCTCGAGCGCGTCGCCGCCCTGGCCGACGAGATCCGCGGCGGCGGCGACGAGGCGCAGCAGCTGCGCCGCGTGCCCCAGCGCACCATCGACGCACTCGTCGAGGCCGGTCTGTTCCGTTTCACCCTGCCGCCCGAGCTCGGCGGCGAGGATGCCAGCGCGTGCCAGACCATCGAGGTGCTCGAGGCCATCGCCGCCATCGACGCGTCCGTCGGCTGGAACGTGATGCTCGGCTCCGAGATCAACGCCATGGCCGCCGGCGGCATGGCCCCGGAGCTGGCGCGCGAGGTCTACCTCGACAACCCGGGCGTGGTCATGTGCGGCGGCGGCGGCCCCGGCTCGGCGTTCGGCCGGGCCGTGGCCCAGCCCGACGGCAGCTACCGCGTGTGGGGTCGCTCCACCTACATCAGCGGCTGCCACAACTCGACGTGGTGCTTCATGCCTGCGCCCATCTTCGACGGTGATTCGCCCCGCCTGGTGAACGGCCGCCCGATCGTGCGCACGTTCTTCCTCCACCGCAGCGAGTGGGAGATCCTCGACACGTGGGACATGGCCGCGCTGCGCGGCTCGGGCAGCCACGACGTGGTGGCTGAGGGTGCCCACGTACCGGCGCGCTTCGCCGACGTGCAGCTGATGGAGCTGCCGGCCCGCTACCCCAACCCCGTGTACCGCATACCGGTGCCGCTGCGGCTCGCGTACAACAAGGCCGCCATCGGCACGGGCGTGGCCCGCGGTGCGCTCGATGCTTTCGTCGAGCTGGCCGCCACCAAGAAGCCGCTGCTGTCGGCCGTACCGCTGAAGGACCGGCCCGACGTGCGCATGAGCATCGGCGAGTGCGAGGCCAAGCTGCGGGCCGCGCGGGCCTTCCTGTTCGAATCGCTCGGCGGGGTGGAAGACGAGCTGCGCGCCGGTCGCGACCTGCCGTCGGGACCGGCCACCCAGGCCGCCCGGTTGGCCTGCGTGTTCGCCGCTGACGCCTCGCGCCAGGTGGTCGACGAGGTCCACACGTTGGCCGGCACGAGCGCGGCCCGCATCGACAGCCCGCTGGAACGCAAGCTGCGCGACGCCCACGGCGCCGCCTCGCATCGCTGGGTGTCGCGCCCGCTCTACGCCGACCTGGGCGGCATCTTCCTGGGCGACGAGCCGGGCGAGGAGTTCGCCGGGGGCGCCTCCGGTCCGGTCCTCGGCGGCAAGTAGCCGCGGCCCGAACCTCGCCGTTCAGCTGGTCGCTGGCGCGAGCGCTCGCGCCAGCAACCGGCGGAGCTCGACCGTGGTCCGGTCGGCGCGTGTGTGCACCTCGGTCGTCAGGTCCAACGGGAGCGCAGGGTCGCGCAGCCGCTCGAGCATGGCGCGGTCCTCGGCGCCGACCAGCTCCTGGAAGCGAGTCGTCTCGCCCGCGGTGGCCCGCCCGTCGAGCACGTCGTCGCGCCAGTTGACCGCCCACAGCACCGTGTGGTGACGGTCGACGGGCTGATGGCAGAACGCGCTGGTGATGACGGCGTCGTCGTCCAGGTACTCGAGCCGCAACACGACGGCGAACGGCGCCGTCACCGACAGGCGGAAAACCCGTCGGCCCGCGCCACCGCCGTGCAACCGCATGGTGGTGTGGCGGTGAACGACCGCGAACCCGGTGTCGCTGCGCGTCACCGTGAGCGCCGGCACCTCGGTGTCGTCGGGGTCGGCGAACGAGCCGGCGTGGACGAACGGCAGGTGGCCGAGATCGCAGAAGTTGTCGGCCATGATCCCGGCGCCGGTCCGCCAGCGCCGGGGCGGCGAGGGGACGCGCACGAAGCGGGCGTCGGCGTCGTCGGGTACTGCGGGCAGCGGCGCGCGCGGCGGTTCGGGCGCCACCCACACCAGGCCCAGGTGCTCGGCCACACCGGCGGCGTCAGCCGGACGCACCCGCCGGCCGCACAGCTCGACCTCGTCGGCCACGGGCCCACCGGCGGCGGCCACGGGGTGCCAGAACGCCAGCAGGGCCGGGTCGTCGTTGGCCAGGGCGCTCCGGCGCCCGGTCACGCCGTGCGCGACCAGAGCCGGTCGGGCCGAACGAGGGCGTCGCCCTCGGCCGCCAACTCGGCGAACAACCGTCGGTACTCGACGGTCATGCGGTCGCTGCGCGTGTGCACCTCGGTGGTCGTCGACAGCGGGAAGTCGGGCACGATCCCCTCGAGGATGGGCCGGTCCTCGTTGGTGACGGCCCGGTCCATGGCGACGATCGACGCCCAGCGTTCCTCGTCGGGCGCGTCGTTGCGCGCCACCACCTGCCAGAACAGGCAGCGCGTGTCGTCGATGGGCGTCGCCCCTTTGTAGAGCACGTGCTCGACCCCGTTGGCGTAGCGCAGCACCGCGGTGAAGCACAGCGGCTGCAGCAGGTCGACGAACGTGGAGCGCTCGGCATGATCGGCCGTCGTCCCCAGGTTGGCCTTCTGTGCCTCGCTCACGCGGCTCACGTACGTGAGGTGGAAGCGCAGCCCGTGCTCGTGGCGCGTCACCTCGAACGGCGGCAGCATCGGGAACTCGGGGTCGCCCACCGTGCCCCGGTGGACCCAGGCGACGTGCGAGATGTCGAGCGAGTTGTCGACGACGCGCGGCGCCGACGCCGCCCACCCCTCCAGGAACTCATGGCGCAGCGTGTAGCCGTCGTCGTCCGCGTGCGGGAAGTCGGGCACACCGGCGCGCGGCGTGCCGATGCACACCCACACGAGGCCGTAGCGCTCCTCGCAGTGCACGGGCACGAGCCGGGCCCGCGGCGGGATCGGGAGCGACGGCTCGTTCTGGGGCAGCAGCGTGCAGGCGCCGTCGGCGTCGAAGCGCCACCCGTGGTACGGGCATACGACGCAACCGTCGGCCAGCCACCCTTGCGACAGGCGCGCCCCGCGGTGCGGGCACTCGTCGACCGCGGCGACGGCGGCCACGTCGGGTGCGGGTCGCCACACCACGTAGCCGGCGCCGAACAGCTCGACGCGCCGCGGTGCGGGGGCGACGTGGGCGCCGAGCCGGAGGGGCGAGTAGTGTTGGCGGGGAGCGGGGGTCGGGG
>JANPGL010000540.1:0-10782 GCA_031423915.1 Actinomycetes bacterium
CTGTCCGACATGGGTCGGGCGATGGCCACCATCGGGCTAGACACCTCGGGGTGCCACGACGCCTTGTGCGGCTCCAGCACCCGCGCCCGCAACGAGCAACGCTACGGCGACGGCGCGGTGAGCGGCCCCTACCCCAACGCCCGCGATCAGTTCGTGGTGGCGCTGGCCAAGCGTGGGCTCACCCGGCGCGACGTCGCCCCCAACGTCAACCTGTTCAAGGGTGTCCGCGTCGCCGACGGCGGCGCGCTCGAGTTCCTGCCGGGCGCCGGTGCCGGTGCCGCGGTGGAGCTCACGGCCGAGATGGAGCTCATCGTGACGATCGTCAACAGTCCCCACCCCCTCGACCCGAGGCCCGGCTACGTGTGCACGCCGTTGCGCGTCACCGCGTGGCTCGGTGAGCCGACCGTCCGGGGCGACGACGCCTGGTCGTCGACGCCCGAGCGCGAACGCGCCTACCTCAACACGGAGCACCATCGTGTGCGGCGTTCCCTCGGGCCGGTGGCGCCGTGAGCGGCGGCACGCCGGTGCACGACGAGGTGGTGCCCGCCCGATCCCCGTGGTCCCGCGTGGTCCTCGCCGGCCAGACGCTGCGCATCGTCGACCTGGAGGGCAACCAGGCGGTCGACTTCCTCGCCTACAACGCCCACGACACCGCCGAGCGCTACAGCGCCCCCGACACCGTGGTGGCGCAGGGAAACCTGTTCCTGCGCGTCGGCACGGTGTTGCTGTCGAACGAGGGCAACCCGATGATGACCATCGTCGACTCGGCCGTGGCGTACCACGACACCGTGGGTGGGGCCTGCAGCAAGGAGTCGAACACGCTCCGCTACGGACACCACACCGCGGCCCAGCACGCCTGCATCGAGAACTTCGTGTTCGAGCACGCCCGCCACGGGATGGGCAAGCGCGACATCCAGAGCAACATCAACTTCTTCATGAACGTGCCGGTCGAGGCCGACGGCACGCTCGGCATCGTCGACGGGATCTCGGCACCCGGTCTCCACGTCGATCTGCGCGCCGAGATGGACGTGCTCGTCATCGTCTCGAACTGCCCCCAGATCAACAACCCGTGCAACGGGTTCGACCCGACGCCCGTGCGCATGGTGGTCACCGCACCGTGCTGAAGCGTGTCCTGGTGGCCAACCGTGGCGAGATCGCGGCGCGGGTGATCCGCACGCTCGACCGGCTCGGCATCGAGTCCGTGGCCGTCCACTCCGATCCGGATCTCGGGGCGCCGCACGTGTCCACCGCGACCACGGCCGTGCGCATCGGCCCCGGGCCGGCCGACCAGAGCTACCTGAACGTCGAGGCGTTGCTGGCCGCCGCCACCGCGACCGGGTGCGACGCCGTGCACCCCGGCTACGGCTTCCTGTCGGAGAACTCCTCGTTCGCCGCGGCGGTGATCGAGGCGGGGCTGGTGTTCATCGGGCCGACGCCCCCGCAGCTCACGGCGTTCGGTCTGAAGCACGAGGCCCGGGCGCTGGCCGCCGCGGCGGGTGTGCCGACGGTGCCGGGCAGCGGGCTGCTGGCCGGCATCGACGCCGCCGTCGACGACGCCGCGTCGATCGGCTACCCCGTGATGCTCAAGAGCACGGGCGGAGGGGGCGGCATCGGCATGGCGGTGTGCGTCGACGAGGGGTCGCTGCGCAACGAGTTCGAACGGGTGCGCCGCCTCGCCGCCGCGAACTTCGGCGAGGCCGGGTTGTTCGTCGAGCGCTACCTGGCCCGCGCCCGCCACGTGGAGGTGCAGCTCTTCGGTGACGGCGCCGGTCGCGTGCTGACGCTGGGCGAGCGCGACTGCTCGATGCAACGACGCAACCAGAAGGTGGTCGAAGAGGCGCCGGCGCCCGGGCTGCGGCCCGAGGTGCGCGCCGCGCTCGCCGAGTCGGCCCGGTGCCTCGCCGAATCGGTGGCCTACCGCTCGGCCGGCACGGTCGAGTTCGTGGTCGACGCCGAGACCCAGGCGTTCTACTTCCTCGAGGTGAACGCCCGGCTGCAGGTCGAGCACCCCGTCACCGAGGAGGTCTTCGGGATCGACCTCGTCGAGTGGATGGTGAGGCTCGCCGGGGGCGACACGTCGATGTTCGACGAGCCGGCGCCCCTGCCCCGCGGCCATGCGGTCGAGGTCCGCGTCTACGCCGAGGACCCGGCGCGCGGGCACCGCCCCTCCCCCGGCCTCCTCACCCGCGTGGTGCTCCCCGACCACCTGCGCGTCGACGGCTGGGTCACCGATGGCACCGAGGTGACCCCGTTCTACGATCCGCTCCTGGCCAAGGTGATCGCCTGGGGCGAGGATCGCCCGAGTGCCATCGAGCGACTCGCCGACGGCCTGCGCGCCAGTCGCATCGACGGGGTGGAGAGCAACCTGCGCCACCTGGTCGACGTGCTCACCTCTCCCGCCTTCACCACCGGCGCCGTCTCGACGCGTGCGCTCGACCGCATCGACCACCGTGCGGACGGCATCGAGGTGGCGAGCCCCGGCTCCATGACGACCGTGCAGGACCACCCGGGACGCCTGGGCTACTGGCACGTCGGCGTACCTCCGAGCGGGCCGATGGACGACCTCTCGTTCCGTCTGGGCAACCGCGTGCTCGGCAACCCCGAGGGCGCGCCCGGCCTGGAGCTCACGGTCACGGGCCCGACCCTGAGGTTCGACGGCGCCGCCACCGTGTGCCTGACCGGCGCGGCGATGCCCACGGTGGTTCGCACCGCCACGGGCGAGGAGCACCCGCTGCCATGGTGGGAGGCGATCGAGGTACCCGCCGGAGCGACGCTGACCATCGGCACGGCCAGCGGCCCGGGCCTGCGCGCCTACCTGCTCGTACGCGGCGGCCTCGACGTGCCCGACCACCTCGGCAGCGCATCGACGTTCACGTTGGGCGGCTTCGGTGGTCACGGCGGTCGCGCCGTCCGCACCGGCGACGTGCTGCGGGCGCGACGCGACGCGGAGTCGTCGACGCCGCTGGACCTTGCGCCCGCAGGCCGCCCGGCGCTGACCGACGCATGGGACATCGCCGTGCTCGACGGTCCCCACGGCGCCCCCGAGTTCTTCTCCCCCGCCGACATCGAGATGGTCTACGGCACGGCCTGGGAGGTCCACTACAACTCGGCCCGCACCGGGGTCCGCCTCATCGGCCCGAAGCCGACCTGGGCCAGGGTCGACGGTGGCGAGGCCGGCCTGCACCCCTCGAACATCCACGACACGCCGTACGCCGTCGGCGCCGTCGACTTCACGGGCGACATGCCCATCATCCTCGGCCCCGACGGCCCGAGCCTCGGTGGCTTCGTGTGCCCGGCCACGGTGGTGGCCGCCGAGCGGTGGAAGCTCGGGCAGTTGCGCCCCGGTGACACCGTCCGCTTCGTGCCCATCGACCACGACGGCGCCGAGGCGCGGCGTGCCTCGCAACACGCACTGCTGGCCGGCACCTCGTCCGGCCTCGGCGCGCCGGCGCTGCACCGCCGTGTCGAGGGCGCCAACGGGGTGCTCGGCCACCGGCCGGCCGACGGCGTCGACCCGGCGGTGACCTACCGGCAGTCGGGTGACGAGAACCTGCTCGTGGAGTACGGACCCATGGTGCTCGACCTCGACCTGCGGCTCCGGGTGCACCTGCTGGCCGAGTGGCTCGACGCGCAGGACCTGCGCGGCGTGGTCGACGTGACGCCGGGGATCCGCTCGTTGCAACTCCACGTCGATCCGCGGCAGCTCTCGGTGGCCCGCGCCCTCGACGTCGTGCGCGCCGCCGAGGACGAGATGCCGAGCCTCGACGACGCCGTGGTGCCGAGCCGCATCGTTCACCTCCCCCTGTCGTGGGACGACCCGTCCACCCGACTGGCCATCGAGAAGTACATGCAGTCGGTCCGCGCCGACGCGCCGTGGTGCCCGTGGAACATCGAGTTCATCCGTCGCATCAACGGTCTCGACGACGTCGACGAGGTGCAACGCGTCGTGTTCGACGCCAGCTACCTGGTGCTCGGCCTCGGCGACGTGTACCTCGGTGCGCCGGTGGCGACCCCCATCGATCCCCGCCATCGGCTCGTCACCACGAAGTACAACCCGGCGCGCACGTGGACGCCCGAGAACGCCGTCGGCATCGGCGGCGCCTACCTGTGCATCTACGGCATGGAGGGGCCGGGCGGGTACCAGTTCGTCGGCCGCACCGTGCCGGTGTGGAACCGGCTGCGCCGCACGCCGCAGTTCGACCAACCGTGGCTCCTGCGCTTCTTCGACCAGATCCGCTGGTACCCCGTGGGTGCCGCGGAGCTCTTGGATCTGCGGGCCGATCTGCTGCACGGTCGCCACGAGCTGCGCATCGAGGAACAGTCGTTCGTGCGCGCCGACCACCACCGCTTCCTGGCCGAGCACGCCGACGACATCGGCTCGTTCCGCGCCCGCCAGCAGGCGGCGTTCGCGGCCGAGCGGGCGGCGTGGGAGGCGGCCGGTGAGTTCGCCGCGGCCGAGGCCGCCTTCGACATGGCGCCGACCGTGGCCGAGTCGGTCGAGGTGCCGCCGGGCGGCACGCTGGTGGCGTCGGTGCTCACCGCCAACGTTTGGCAGGTGCTGGTCGCGGCGGGCGACACCGTGCGCGCCGGTCAGCCGTTGGTGGTGCTGGAGGCCATGAAGATGGAGACGCTCGTGACCGCGCCGTGCGACGGGCGCGTCGAACGGGTGGTGGCGCGCGTCGGCGAGCAGCTGCCCGCCGGGTCGCCGCTGGTGGTGTTGGCGTCGTGATCGTTCGATCCGTTCCGTGTCCGGTAGGAGTCCGCCCATGAGCACCCTGGCCCGCCCCGAGTTCCTGCTTCCGCCGGCGGCGTACCGTACCGAGGCGTGGCTCGAGCGCGAACGCACTGCGTTCTTCGATCGCGGCTGGCGACTGGTGGCCGATGCCACCGCGCTGACCGAGCCTGGCGCCTACGTCGCCGCCGACGTCGGCCGATCGCCGCTCCTGCTCGTGCGCGGCGCAGACGGGGTGCTGCGGGGGTTCCACAACATGTGCCGTCACCGTGGCATGGCGCTCGCCAGCGGGTGCGGGCAGTTCGCCACCAACATCGGATGCCCCTACCACCAGTGGCGCTTCGGGCTCGACGGCGCCCTGCGCATCGTGCCGCAACGCAGCGATCAGTTCCCCGACCTCGTGCTCGACGACTGGGGCCTGCTACCGGCGTCGGTGGGCGAATGGGAGGGCATGGTCTTCGCCAACCCCGACCCGGCGGCGACGCCGCTACGCGACGTGCTCGGCGACCTACCCACCCACATCGGGAGCTACCGGCCCGGCCTGCTGACCCAGGTCGCCGCCGTCGACATCGAGGGTGCCTTCAACTGGAAGCTCTTCGTCGAGAACCACATCGACGTCTACCACCTCTGGTACCTGCACGAAGAGACCCTGGGCGACTTCGACCACCCGAAGTTCGAGCACTGGCAGCTCGGCAGGAACTGGGCGAGCTACGAGCCGTTGCGGCGTGCCGACCTTGCGGCGTCGCGACTCACCCAGGGCACGGAGCCCATCGGCCACATCGACGATCGCGACCGTCTGGGCATCGGCGCCCACATGGTGTTCCCCAACCTGCTGATGGCCACGGCGGCCGAGTTCTTCGTCACCTACGCCGTGTTCCCCGTGACCCCCGAACGCTCGCGCATCGAGCTGCGCATCCGGGCCGAGGCCGGCGCCGATCCCGACGCGCTGGTGGCCGCCGCCCGCTCGTTCATCGACGAGGACGTCAACGCGTGCGAACAGGTGCAACGCGTCATGGGTTCGAGCGCGTTCGCCGTGGGGCCGCTCGCCGTCGAGCACGAGGCGCCCATCACGGTGTTCCAGCGCCACCTGCTCACCGAACTGGGCGACGCATGACCACCATCGACACGCGCTCGACCTGGATGCTGCCGGCCCGGGCGTATCACGACACCTCGTGGTACGAGCGCGAGCAGCGGGACCTGTTCGAGCGGACCTGGACCCTCGTCGCCTACGTCAGCGATCTCGCCGGGAACGCCGAGGTGGTGGCCCCGATCGGGCGCGAGCGCGTCACGGTGCGCCGCACCGACGACGGTTCGATCGCCGCTTCGTGGTTCGAGGGGCACCCGTCGCCCTCGTCGCCCGGTGGCCCTCGTCGGTGCGCGGTGGCGGTGTGGGCCGGCATGGTGTTCGCCCACCTGGACCCGGCGACGGCACCGCCGTTCGACGACTGGTTCGGTGACGTGCCGAGCGAGGCGTGGTCGGGCCGCTTCCCGTGGGACGACCTGGTGGAGATCGGCCGCATCCGCTACCCGCTGGCCTGCAACTGGAAGCTGTACATCGAGAACCACGTCGACGTGTACCACCTGTGGTTCCTCCACGAGACCTCGCTCGGGATGTTCGACCATCACGGACTCACGTGGGCGTCGAGCGGGCCTCACTGGGCGTGCGCCGAGACGCTCCGTCCCGGGCTCGAGCGGACGCGGCCCTCGCTGCGGCCCATCGAGCCGATCAGCGACGTCGAATCGACCACCCTGCGCGCCAACTTCATCTGGCCCAACGTCCCGATGACGACGAGCTCCACGACCGTGAACACCTACCAGGTGGTGCCCACCGGCCCCACCACGTGCGAGCTCGACCTGCGCATCCGGGCCATGCCGGGCGGGGTGCTCGACGACGGGCTGCGCACCCAGGTCCACGGCATCCTGGTGGGCGAGGACGGGTGGGCGTGCGAGCAGCTGCAGCGAACCATCGGCTCGCCGTGGTTCGAGGTCGGCCCACTCGCGCAGCGCCACGAACGCCCGGTGATGCTGTTCCAGCAGAACGTCCTGGAGGCGCTGCGATGACCGCCCCCCTGCCCGACGAGCTGCAGGGCGCCTGGTTCCGCGTCGACATCGCCGTCGCCGACGGCGAGCCGGCGGAGACCCAGACGGTGTGGTGGCTCCAGGCGCCCACGGCGTTCGCCGACGTGCGGGTGCCCTTGGCCGAGGGCGGCGACGCCGACTCGTTCGCCGGGCACACGACGTGGGAGGCGCCCTCGCTCACGTGGCACCGGGCCCTCGACCTCCACGAGCAACCGGTGGCGGACACCGGCGCGATCACGTGGGATGGCGACGACATGATCGAGGAAGGCACGTTCGGCTTCGCCGGGCAGGCGCCCGTGCCGTACCGCGAGCGGTGGCGTCGTCTCGTCGACCCGGGCGGCGGTGGGTACGTGGCATTGCGGTCCGACACCGCTCGGCTCGTCGTGGTGGGCAACTACGCCATCACCATCGTCGACGACCGGGCCGCGGGCGGTAGCTACCGGGCGACCGGCTGGCACCGGCCATCGGTGCTGTGGAGCGAGACGCTGTCGTGGCCCGCCGTGCACGCCGGCGTGACGCAGCCGCCCGACGACACCGGTGGCTGGTCGGTCGGTGACACCGTCCGCCTCGACGACGGCAGCACCTGGTCGGTCGACGAGATCGGCTGAGGCCGACGGCGAACCGTGCCGACGCACGCTCGCCTCGACGACGAGGCGGCCCGTCAGTGCTTGGCGACGAACGGGGTCGGCACCACGGTGCCGGGAAGCTGGCTGCCGCGCACGTCGATGGCCACCGGCGTGCCGTCGGCGACCTCGGGCGGCAGGAACGCCAACGCGATGCCGTGCCCGAGCACCGGGGAGAAGTTGCCGCTGGTCGTGATGCCCACGGCCTCGCCGTCGACCAGCACCGGGCAGTCGGCCCGAGGCGGGCGACGCCCGGGAACACTGATGCCCCGCAGCCTGCGGCGTACGCCGCCGGCCTTCTCGGCCTCGAGAGCGGCCTTGCCGAGGAACGACGGCTTGCTCCACGCCACGACCCAGCCGAGGCCGGCCTGGAGCGACGTGATGCCCGGGCCGAGCTCGTGGCCGTGCAGCGGGAGGGCGGCCTCGAGCCGGAGCGTGTCGCGGGCGCCGAGACCGGCGGGCTCGATGCCTGCGGCCGTCACGGCCCGCCACAGCGCCGGGGCTGCCGCTGCGGGCACGGAGAGCTCGACGCCGTCCTCCCCCGTGTAGCCGGTGCCGGCGGCCGTGATGGCGACGCCCTGCCACGAGGTGGTCGTGACCCGGAACCGCCCGACGGCCGCGGCCTCGGGCACCACGGGGGCCAGGCGTTCGCGTGCGTGGGGGCCCTGTACGGCGAGGATCGCCCGGCTGGCGGTCACGTCCGTGCCGCCGATGGCACCGATGACCCGCGATGTGTTCGACGCGTTCGGCATCACGTCGAAGGTCTCGCCGTCGAGCCACCACACGATGATGTCGTCGAGCACCGAGGCGTCGGTTTCGTCGCACAGGTGGGTGTACTGCGCGCGGCCGGGCGTGACCTTGCCGAGGTCGTTCGTGAAGGCCTCCTGGAGGCGGTCCAGAGACCCCGGGCCGTCGACCCGCACGGTGCCGAGGTGGCTCACGTCGAACACGACGGCGCCGGCGCGGCAGGCCAGGTGCTCGGCGATCGTGCCGCCCTCGTAGTTGAGGGGCATGTCCCAGCCGCCGAAGGGCACGAGCTTGGCGCCGGCGGCGACGTGCTCGTCGTGCAGCGGCGACCGCCGCATCTCGCCGGCCCCGTCGTCGCTCACCTCGGGCTCAGCGAGCCGCGGCGCGGGGGCCGTCGCCGAGCGTGGCGTCGGCGTCGATGACGAGGGGCGGCTCGGCGGGCCACAGCTCCACGAGCGCCGAGTCCACCTCGTCCTTCACGCTGGCCAGCGGCAGCACGTTGAGCACGCCCTGACCCTTGCGGACCAGGTCGATCCACTGGTCACCGTCGCACAGCACGACGGTGTTGCCCGAGATCACCAGGTGGGCCGCCGCGATGTCGACCTGGACGTGCTCGCGCAGGTAGCTGAACACCTCGCGCACGTTCTCGAGCTTGATCCCGGCGTCGAGCAGGTTCTTGATCATGCGCAGCTCGAGCAGGTCTCGATAGCTGTAGGCCCGTCGGGTGCCGCTTCCCGAGGCGTCGGCCAGCGTGGGGCGAACGAGATCCGTGCGGGCCCAGTAGTCGAGCTGCCGGTAGGTGATGCCGACGATCTGTGCCGCCTTCGTCCCGCTGAACGACTGCTCGATGGTGCCCGTCATCGTGATCCTCCGGTTGAACGCTCGCCCGCTGTCACGTCGACCTGCACGTCTGACCTCGCAGCACGGTCGCCCGCGCGCGCTGATCTGACGCCGATGTAGTTACGAGCGGAGGATTACCGTAGAACGGCCCCGCGCGCCCGTCAAGCCTCGAAGTCCTCGGGACGCACATCTTCGATGAACGCCCGGAACTCCTCCAGGATCTCGTCCGGGCTGCCGTCGTCCTCGGCGTCGTCGTCGTCGTCCACGTCGGGCTCGGCCGGCTTTCCGGCCATGGCCAGCACGTCGTCGGCCGCGAACAGCGGCGTGCCGGCGCGAACGGCCAGCGCCACCGCGTCGGACGGGCGGCACGACACCACGTGGGTGACGCCCCCCAACCGCAGGTGCAGCTCGGCGAAGAAGGTGTGCTCCTGCAGCTCGGTGATCACCACCTGCACCACCTCGGCGCCGAGCTCGACGAGCACGTTGCGCAGGAGGTCGTGTGTCAGCGGCCGGGGCGGGACATCGCCGTCGAGCGCCAGGGCGATCGACGCCGCTTCGGGGCCACCGATGTAGATCGGCAGGACGCGCTGCTCCCCCACCAGCTCGCGCAGGAGCAGCACCGGCGTGTTGGCCGGTTGCTCGACCCGGACACCGAGGAGCTCGAGGGGCTGCACGCCCTCACCCTACCGCCGTCGACCGGTGAGCGAGCGACCCCTGTTCAGGGTTCGAGATCGCGCAGCGCCCGCTCGACGAAGAGATCCCGCATAGCCGCACCCAGCCGGGCGAGGTCGTGGAGGGCTTCGCTGGCCTGGGCCCGAGCCCGCGGGTTCCGCTGCTTGGCGAGCGGGAGGATGACCTGCTCGAACAGCGCGGCTTCGCGCTCGACGAACTGCTTGTAGAGGCGAAGGTGACGGGCCTCGATGCCGTGGGTCTGGAAACCGGCGGCGAGACGGGCGGCGACGACGGCGGCGCCGTCGTAGTAGGGCGTGCGGCCGGACACCCGGGCGGAGATCAACCCGAAGCTCTCGAGCTCTCGGACCGCCGCGGTCGTGACCCCTGCGGCCTGCGCCAGCTCCTCCAGGGTCAGCTCGCCGTCGGGTACCCCCGCCTCGTCGGCCGGCCGGAGAACCGGGGACGCGGCCGCCGCACGCCCGCCGTCGTCGTCGGGCGGGGGCGAGAACGTCGGTGCCAGCGCCGACGGCGTGGAGCCGAGCAGCGAGCGGGGCTGTACGCCGGGTGGGGCCTTGCGCATCCACACCGGCACGTGGGGCTCGGGGGCACCCGGCCCTGGCCCGGACTCAGCCGACGCACGGTGGGGAGCTCCGTCGCTCGCGACGGCGGGCGCGTCGCTCACGCCGTGGAACTGCTCGTCGTCATCGGGCGATGCCGGCACGGTGGCCAGAGCGAGCGCCCGCGCCACGGGGGCCCCGGCATCGGCGTCGGCGTCCTCGCCGTCCAGCGGATCGAGGTCGAGGCCGAGGTCGAGGTCGAGGTCGCCCTCCCCCGGACCGGCGTCGAGCCGGTCCCGGATGACGCGCAGGGGCAGGTAGTGCTCGCGCTGCTCGCGCAGGATGAAGCGGAGCCGGTCGACGTCGGGCCCGTAGAACTTGCGGTAGCCCGAGTGCGTCCGCTCCGGCTCGATGAGGCCCTGGCTCTCGAGAAAGCGGATCTTCGAGATCGTGACGTCAGGGAACTCGTCGCGCAGGAGCGCGAGGACCTCCCCGATCGATCGATGTACATCTGCCATCGGCATGCCGCCCG
>JANPGL010000541.1:0-5320 GCA_031423915.1 Actinomycetes bacterium
CGCGCACCAGCAGCTCGCGCCCACCCAGGTGCAGGCGCACGGTGCCCGACAGCACGTAGAACCAGTCCCGCCCCGGGTGCACCCGGGGCTCGGGCGTCCGACGTCTGCTCGTGAGCCGCATCTTGGTCACGGTGTGACCCGAACCGGCGCCGCCCCGGGTGAGCGGCCACACGGTGACGCCGTCGATCACGTCCTTGCGCGGCCGGATGATCACCTCGTCGTCGCCTGCCGTGGTCACCAGCTCGTCGATGGTGGTGCCGAGCTCCCGCGCCAGCGGCACCAACAGGTCGAGGGCGAGCCGCCGGTCGCCCGTCTCCAGGCGGCTGAGCGTCGAGGCGCTCATGTGGGCCCGGCCGGCGAGCTCGTCGAGCGTCCACCCCCGGGCCACCCGCAGGCTGCGCAGGCGGTGGCGCACGGCCGCGTCGACGTCGAACGGAGCGTTTTGCGTCATTGGCAAGACTCTATGCCGTTCTGGCTCGGCCGTCGTAGGGTGGCGGACATGAGCGAACGTCATGACCACGGGCACGACCACGGGCACGACCACCGGCACGCACCCGGCGACCGGGACTGGGGCGCCATGGCCGACCACATCGCGCTCGACGGCGAGGTCCTGGCGGGGATCCGGGACGCCGCGATCGCCCGCATCGCGTCGGTGGTCGACGGGCCGGTACGGCGCATCGTCGACGCCGGATCGGGCCCCGGTGTCGCCACGTGTGCGCTGGCGCTGGCGTTCCCCGATGCCGAGGTGCGGGCGTTGGACGCCGCCGCACCCCTGCTCCCCCACGTCCGGGCGCGCGCCGAACGGCTGGGGGTGGGGGCTCGCGTGACGGCTGCCGTGGCCGACCTCGAGCAGGGGCTGCCCCTCGACGAGCTGGGCGACGGCGTGCTCGATCTCGTCTGGTGCTCGATGGTGCTGCACCACGTCGCCGATCCGGCGCAAGTGGTGCGCGACGCCCACCGTGCGCTCCGACCGGGCGGCCTGCTGGCGATCGTGGAGTTCGGGCCCGCCACCGGCACGCTGCCCGCGGAGCTCGGCTTCGGCCCGCCCGGGTTCGCGGCGCGCTACGACGCCGCCTTCCGTGCCGCCGTGGCCGATCACCTGCCGCCCGGCGCCTTCGACCTCGACTGGCCGGCGCTGCTCGCGGCCGCCGACTTCGAGCTCGTCGACACGTGCCTGCTGCGCACCGACCTGCCGGCGCCGCTCGGCGACGACGCCCGCCGCTGGGTGCGGCGCGGGGTGGAGCAGGGCGCTCCGATGGTCCAGGACCGGCTCGATACCGCCGATAGCGCGACGCTCGCCGTCCTCGCCGACCCCGACGACCCGCGCGGCGTCGGACACCGCGCCGACCTCGAGGTCCATGCCGCCCGGCTGCTCCTGGTGGCCCAGCGAACCTGAGACCTTCCTGGGATCCGGCGCGCCGGCACCGGACCCAACCGGCGGCTGTGCCACGCTGACCGACGTGACCGCGGCCTGGCCCGCCCCCGATCCAACGGCTGCGCTGCCGGCAGCGCGTGCCGAACCGCCGCCGCGACGCGCCCGGGTGGAGGGCGTCGACCTGGCCCGAGCGGTGGCCATAGCCGGCATGCTCGTCGCCCACTTCGTCCTGCGCGATCACCCGGGGGCGCTCGACTCGGTGCGGGCCTTCGTCGACGGGCGGGCCATGCCACTGTTCGTGCTGCTCGCCGGCGTGTCGATCACACTGCTGACCCGCGGCGCCCGCCACCCCGATCGCACCCTGCTCGTGAGGGCCGCGGTGTTCCTGCCGCTCGGCCTGGCCCTGCAGGAGTGGACCGTCGGCATCGCCATCATCCTCCAGTACTACGCGCTGTACTACGTCGTCGCCGTCGGCCTGCGCCGGCTCGGTGACCGCGCCCTGCTCGGTCTGGCAGTCGCCGTCACCGCGGCGGCGGGCGTCACCATCCAGCTGCTCGGCCCGCACTGGCCCGGGTACACGACGTGGGACGGCGGCCACGGGCTCACGCCGCCGTGGGGTCTGCTGGCCAACCTGACGGTGAACGGCTACTACCCCTTCCTCCCCGCCGGCGCGTTCCTGTGCGTGGGCATGTGGCTCGGGCGGCGCGACCTCGGCGACGCCCGGCTGGCACGCCGGCTCGTGGTGGTCGGCCTGGTGCTGGCCCTGACTGGCTACGTCGGCGTGCGGGCCATCGGCGGCCGGCTCCACGCCGATGGCATCACCACCGGCACCGACGGTCTGCCCACGGTGGCGGAGGACCGCGTCGACCAGGTGCTCTCGGTCACGAATGCGCCGAGCCTGGCGGTCCTGCTCGACCAGTTCTCCGACGACGCCCACGAGCGCCACGGCCAGCTGCACGGCCTCATCACCTACGCCGAGAACCAGTCCCCCGCCTTCCACGCCGAGCGGCTGCTCGACGCCGGCGGCCATTCGGAGATGCCGGCCTGGGTGGTCGGCGCCACGGGAACCTCGCTGGTGGCGCTGGGGGGCTGCCTCCTGCTGGCCCGACGGGCGGCCGTCGCGCTGGCCCCGCTCGTCGCCCTCGGCCAGCTGTCGCTCACCGCCTATGTGGCCCAGGCGCTGATCATCCGCTGGACCCCATCGGTCGAGGACACCTCGATCGCCCAGCAGTTCGGCGTCACGGCAGCCGTCCTGGCCGGGCTCGTGGCCTTCGCCTGGCTGTGGCGACGGTGGCGTCGCCGTGGCCCGCTGGAGGCGCTGCTGCACCTCGTGGCGCGCCCCTAGAACATCGTCGACTGGCCGGCCGGGTCGGGGAGCGACGCCAGGTCGGGGACGAGCGCGGCGATGCCCGCGTGGAACGCCCGGGCGAGCGCGGGCGAGTCGAGGTTCTCGGGCTGGTGCACGAACACGAGCGGCTCGCGCCCCTCGAGCAGCCAGGTCACCACCTGGTCGGTCCACGCACGCAGCCCGGCCAGCGTCCCGTCGGGCGTGTCCTCGCCGATGACGCGGAGGATCGGCTGCGCCCCGACCGCATCGAGCCGGATGGGAAGACGGGGCTTCGTGCGGCGTTCCTCTGCGGCCGCGGTCGATGTCGCCTCGACCGCGTACAACGGCCGGGTGTCCAGCACGACGCGACCGATGCCCCGTTCGAGGCACATCTGGTCGAGCGCGGTGGTGGCCGGCGACGCCTCGAACCAGGCCTGGTGGCGCAGCTCCAGCGCCCACCGATGCTCGGTGGGGAGGCGCCGCAGGAACGACCGGAGCGCGTCGAGCGACTCGGGCCCGAACGAGGCGGGCAGCTGCACCATGATCGGGCCGACCCGCTCGCCCAACGGCGCTACGGCGTCGAGGAAGCTGCGCACTTCGACCGCCACGTCGCGCAACCGCTTGTCGTGCGTGATGGTGCGAGGCAGCTTGAAGGCGAAGCGGAAGCCGCTCGGCGCCATCTCGCGCCAGCGGGCCACCGTCGTCGCCGACGGCTCGGCGTAGAAGGTGGTGTTGCCCTCCACGGCGTTGCACCAGGTCGCGTAGTGAGCGAGCTCCGACCCGGCGCGCAGCCCGACCGGGTAGAAGCGCCCGACCCACGGCCGGTGCGCCCACATCGGGCACCCGACCCGGAGCACGGTCACCGTCAGACGGCCACGACGACCTTGCCCACGTGGCGCTGGGCCTCGAGGTGGGCGTAGGCGTCGCCGGCCTGCTCGAAGGGGAACACCCGATCGATGACGGGCGCCAGACCGTTGATCTCGATGGCGGCGTTCATGTCGGCGAACATCTCGCGGCTGCCGACGTACACGCCGCGCAGATCGACGCTCTTGCCCACCAGCGGCCACGGGTTCACCTCACCGGCGGTGCCCGTGAGGATGCCGATGAGCGCCACCTGACCGCCGAAGCGAACGGCGTTCAGCGACTTCGGCAGCGTGCCGGCGCCGCCGACCTCGAGCACGATGTCGGCGCCCCCGTCGGTGGCCTCGAGCACGGCCTTGTCCCAGTCGGGCTGCTCGGCGTAGTTCACCGTCACGTCGGCCCCCAGCGCCCGCATGCGCTCGAGCTTGTCGTCGCTGGACGAGGTGATGACCACGCGCGCCCCGAACATCTTGGCGAGCTGGAGCCCGAACACGGACACGCCGCCCGTGCCGAGGAGCAGCACCGTCTGGCCGGCGCGCAGCGGGGCGATGCCGCCCACCAGCGCGTTCCACGCCGTGACCGCGGCACACGGCAGCGATGCCGCCTGCTCGGCCGTGTAGCCGCTCGGCGCCTTCACGACCCCGAGCTCGGGCAGCACGACCACCTCGGCCAGCATGCCGTCGGTGGAACCACCGAGCGCGTGGCGGTGCATGGCGGCGAACGGGCGGCCGGCCACCCAGTGGGTGAAGAACGTGCCGCACACCAGGTCGCCCACCGCCACCGACGTGACGCCTTCGCCCACGGCCACCACCTCGCCGGCGCCGTCGGAGGTGGGCACGATGCGCTTGCGCCCCATCGTGCGGATCATCAGGTCACGGAAGTTGAGCGACACGGCGCGCACGCGCACCGCCACCTGGCCACGACCGGGCGCAGGGTCGGGAAGGTCGACGATCTCAAGGCCGCCGTCGCGACCGGTGAGCTGGTAGGCGCGCATGACGGCGATGGTACGGCAGGGGTCGCTACGCGTCCCAGGTGACCGGCATCGAGGCCCGCCCCCACATGAGGAACGGCTGCACGCGCGTGGTCGGTCCGGCGAGCCGCAACCCGGGCAACCGTTCGAGCACGAGCGACAACGCCAGGCGCGCTTCGAGCCGCGCCAGCGTCATGCCCTGACAGGTGTGGATGCCGGCGCCGAACGAGAGCAGCTTGCGCCGCAGCTGCCCGAGGTCACGGTCGAGCCGGAAGGTGTCGGGGTCATCCCAGGCCCGCGGGTCGCGGTTGGCCGAGGCGTAGAGCATCAGCACCTTCGAGTCGACCGGGATGTCCACCCCGCCGATCGTCACCGGCACGTCGTTCGTGCGGTAGAGCCCGAGCACCGGCGGGTCGAACCGCAGGCTCTCCTCGATGGCCACGTCCACCAGCGCCGGGTCGGCGGCCACCTGGGCCAGCAACGCCGGCCGCTCGATCAGGCGCAGCACCACGTTCGTGATCAACGACGTCGTCGTCTCGTTCCCGCCGATGAGCTGCTGGTGCAGCACCGATACCATCTCGGCGCGCGTCGTCGGGCGCACGGTCCGGTCGGCAACGACGAGCCGGCTCACCAGGTCGTCGGGTAGCGCTTCGCCCAGCAGTCGATCGCTCACCTCGCCCTGCCAACCGGACAGCACCGCCATGCGCTCGTCGATCATCGATCCGAAGAAGTCGGCGATGGCGCGGCGCACCGCGGCGTTCGCCCCCGGGTCGCCCGAGTTCATGGC
>JANPGL010000542.1:0-23389 GCA_031423915.1 Actinomycetes bacterium
TGGTGTCGGGCGCCGCCGGGGCGGTCGGATCGATGGCGGTGCAGATCGCCCGGCTGGCCGGCGCGTCCCGAGTGATCGGCATCGCCGGCGGTCCCACGAAGTGCGCATACCTCGTCGACGAGCTCGGTGCCGACGCGGCGATCGACCACCGCACCGGCGTCTCCGGGATGGCCGATCGGCTGCGCGAGCTCGCGCCCGAGGGGATCGACGTGTTCTTCGACAACGTCGGAGGCGAGGTGCTCGACGTCGTGCTCGACCAGATCGCCGAGCGCGGCCGCATCGTGCTCTGCGGAGCGATCTCCCAGTACGAGCACATGGACGATGTGCGCGGCCCGCGCAACTACCTGAAGCTGGCGGAACGCCGTGCCCGCATGGAGGGCTTCGCCGTCACCCACTTCGCCGAGCGCTTCGGCGAGGCCGAGGCCGCGCTGTCAGGCTGGCTCGCCGAGGGTCGGCTCAAGGTGCACGAGCACGTGCTGCGCGGCGTCGCCAACTTCCCTACCGCGCTCGAGACGTTGCTCACAGGAGGGCACGAGGGCAAGCTGCTGCTCCAGGTGTCCTGACGGCGGCACCTCAGCTGACCCGCACCCAGAACTCGCACCCGCCCGCCCGCGCCCCGCGTCCCCGGCGCATTTGATGCGACCAACCCGGGCCGCGCCGCCGGTTGGTCGCATTTGATGCGACGGAGTCGGCTCAGGTGAGACGGCCGTCAGCCACGGCGGCGGCGATGTCGTCGTCGCTCATGCCGCACACGCCGCCGAGCACCTCGAAGGCGTGCTCGCCGACGTAGGTGAACGGGATGGCGTAGGGCTCCAGCACCGACTCGGACAGGAGCGCAGGGAAGCGTTCCCACGTGCGGGTGCCGAAGACCGGCGAGTCGAAGGTCTGGAACAGCCCGCGGGCCGCCAGGTGTTCGTCGTCGGTGACCATGTGGTGGGCGTTCTGCACGCGCCCGGCCGGCACGCCGGCGGCTTGCAGCGTGGCCATGGCCTCGGCGCCGGTGCGGCCGGCGCACCAGGCGGCCAGGCCGTCGAGCGTGCCAGCGGTCGCGACCGTCGCCGCCGCGACGTCGGCCTCGTCGCGGACCGTCACGGCGACCTCGCCGTCGCTCGTGGCGAACACCTCGTTGACCACGAACGTGGCGTACGGGTCGACGTTGCCGCTGGGCTCGGCCACCCGCTCGTTCGAAAGGACGTCCATCACCGCCGCGCCCACCAGGTAGGCGCCCACCTCGAGCTGGGCGATGTCGACGAACTGGCCTTCACCGGTGCGCTCGCGCGCCTCGAGCGCGGCGACGACCGACACGGCGGCCAGGCCGCCGGCGGCCATGTCGTTGAGCGCGTAGCCAGCGCCCACGTCGCCGCGCCCCGGCGGGTTCGACAGCGCCGTGAGCCCGCACAGGGCCTGCACGGTAGGCCCGTAGGCCACGACCGAGCTCCATGGTCCTTCGTGGCCACAGCCCGACATCGTCACGTAGACGAGCCGCGGGTTCCAGGCCTTCATCGTCTCCCACGTGAGACCCCACCGGGCCAGAACCCCGGCCGCGTAGTTCTCGATGACCACGTCGGCGTGCTCCACGAGCGTGCGCATGATGTCGAGCGCGCCGGGCGCCTTCATGTCGAGCGCCACCGAGCGCTTCGACCGGTTGTAGACCGCGAAGAACCCCTGCTCGGGGTCGTTCACTCCGCTGAGCGGGCGGGTGAGGGTCTGCAGCTTCACCACATCGGCACCGAGGTCGCCGAGCAGCCGGCACCCGAACGGCCCAGCGAGCACCCAGCTGAAGTCGAGCACCCGCACGCCGTCGAGCGGCTTCGTGGCGGGCGCGGCCGTCGGTGCCACCTCGGGGCGCGGCGCCCAGTCGGCCAGCACCTCGTCGACGACGGTCGGCGTGGGCCCGCTCGGCGTCGGCGCAGGCGTGCCCGTGAACACGATCGGGTAGCGGCCGCGTCGCACCGACGGCACGCCGGAACTGGGCACGAACGCACCACGGAACGCCAGCTGCTCGTTGGCCTCGAGGTCACGCACGGTCTGCACCTGGCCCCAAGCCAGGTGGCGCTTCTGGGCTTCGTCGAACAGCCACCGGGCGTCGTGTTGCAACGCGAAGCGGCCGGCCGCCGCGACCATGGCCGGCAGGTGTGCGGTGGTCAGCTCCTCGCCCGGCTGCATGATCTCGGCGGCGCCCTCGACGCCCTCGGCGATGAGCCAGTCGAGCAGTGCCATCGGTGCCGGCGTCGGCGTGATCATGCAGGCGCCGGTCCTGCACGGCAGCACCAGGTACCCGCGCGACCAGTGGAGGCTGCCCTGGCGCGGCGCGATCTTGGCCCACGGCTGCAGGTCGTCGTAGTGGTACTGGAACCAGAGCTGTTCGACGCTGACCGCCACGGCTTCCTGGGCCGAGATGTCGACGAGCTGACCGCGACCCGTCAGCCGGGCGCCGCGCACGCAGGCGAGCCCGGTGAGCGCAGCGATGATCGAGGCGGCGGCGAAGCTCTGCCGGCCCCACGGCACCACGGGGCGGTCGGGCGTTCCGCTCACGGACAGCACGCCGCTCACGGCCGCCGTCACGAGATCGGTGGTGACCCAACCGGCGCGCGGACCCGTGCGTCCGAACGGGGTGAGGCTGACCTGCACGAGCCGCGGGTTGGCGGCCACCAGGTCGGCTTGGTCGAGGCCGAGCGCGGCCAGACGCCCGGGTGTCGTGGTCTCGACGATCAGGTCGGCCTGTGCCGCCAGCGACCGGTACGACGCCGCGCCCTCGGGCGTGTCGAGCCGCAGCGGCACGATCCGCTTGCCGGCCTCGTACCACCAGTCGAGCAGACCGCCGCGCACCGCCGCTTCGGCGTCCCGCATCGAGGGGCCGTGCGTGATGCCGGTGCCGTCGTGCACGCGCACCACGGTGGCGCCCATCTCCGACAGGAGCTTGGTGGCGAACCGGCCCAGATCGTCGGTCAGGTCGATCACGCGCAACCCCTGCAACGGCCCCATCGTCCGGTTCCCCTCTCGTCTGTGGCGGTCGGTTCTAGCACCCGCGGCGTCGGCGGAAGCGGCCGGCGTACGATCATCAACATCATCGCCGAGACCGCCCAGCACGATGGCCACGCCGACATCCTCCGTGAGTCGATCGACGGCGCGAGGACGATGGGGTAGCGGCGTGCCCTCGGTCCCGCCCTCGGCGTCGGAGCACCCGGCCACGTGGAAGTTCGACTACCCGATCTACCACGCCGAGAGCCGGGCCCAATGGCGAGCCTGGCTCGAGGCGCGCCACGTCGAGGAACGGGGCCTGTGGCTGTGCTCGTGGCGGGGCCCTACCGGCCGGCCGAGGTGCCCGTACCCGGAGGTCGTCGAGGAGGCGATCTGCTTCGGGTGGATCGACGCCACGGTCAACACCCTCGACGACGAGCGGGGGCTGCAGCTCCTCACGCCCCGCCGCCCGAAGAGCGGCTGGACCCGACTGAACCGCCAGCGCGTAGCCGACATGGAGGCCGCAGGGCTGATGGCGGCCGCGGGTCGTCGCTCCGTGGAGGTGGCCCAGGCGAACGGCTGGTGGACGCTCCTTGACCCGGCCGAGGATCTGATCGAGCCGGCCGACCTGGCCGCCGCGCTCGACGCCGACCGGGCGGCCCGCCGTGCCTGGGACGGGTTCCCGGCGAGCCCTCGCAAGATGATGCTCGGGTGGGTCGTCACGGCTGCCCGCGACGAGACGCGGGCCAAGCGGATCGCCACGATCGTGACCAAGGCCGCGCTCGGTCAGCGCGCCCAGGGGTGACGCGTCACGTCACCGCGATCTCGTGCGTGATGGAGCGCTGGAGCGGCTCGAAGCCGAGCGCCCGGTAGAGTCGCGCCGCGCCCGTGATGCTGTCGCTGTCGACGGCGATCGACGCGTGCGTGAGACCGGCGGCGGCGAAGGCATGGAACGACTCGGTGATGAGCGCGGAGGCCAGACCCCGCCCGCGCCAGGCCGGAAGCGTGCCGAGGTTGTCGATCCAGCCGTCGCGTCGGCGCGTGACCTCGTCGCTCTCCGGGTAGCGGTGGTTCAGGCAGAAGGCGACCACCGTGTCGGTGTCGTCGACGGCGACGAAGCTGCGCTCCGGCCAACCGCCGTATCCGTGCACGAGATGCTGCCAGTGCTCCGGTGCCATCGGCGTCGAGCCCCAGTGGTCGGCGAACGAGACGTTCTTCACCAGCCTGATGTCGTCGTCGTGACGGTTCGTCCACGGCTCGATGCGCACGCCCGGGACGTCGCGGCGGGGCGGCAGCTCGTCGAGCGTGCGCAAGAGCTCTTCGAAGATACGGACCGGTCGGAAGCCGAAGCGGGCGAACAGCCGGTGGTCGGCCTCCTGGTAGTCGTACGCGTCGACGCGCAGGTAGCGGGGCAGTTCGCGCCCGGTGGACCGCAGCTGAGCCGAGCCGCGTTCGACGCCCCAGGCCAGCAGCGCCCGTCCGACGCCCAGCCCCCGTCGCGACGGGTCGACGGCACCGAAGACGTAGCACCGCTCCCATCCCGCGTCCGACGGGAGGTGCACCGTGTACGCGTAGCCGGCCGGCGTGTCGTCGACGAGCGCCAGCTGGGTATCGGTGGCGAGCATCACGTGCTCGTCGTCGAGCTGGTCGGTGAGGTCGTCGAGCGTGAACGTCTGGGGCACGCCGTCGTGCACGAACGACCGCTCGTGCAGTTCGACGATCGCGTCGAAGTCGTCGGGACGCACAGGACGTCGCTCGATGGTCGGCACGTCGGCCGACGCTAGCGATCGCAACTGCGCCGCACGCGGCCTTTTCGTTCCGTTCGCGGCGAGCCGCGCGGGCGCTTCGCGCCGCGGCGCTACCGTGATGGCATGGGGGCTGAGTTCGATCTTGTGGTCGTCGGCGGGGGCTTCTGCGGTGCCGGGCTCGCCGCGGTGATGGCGCGGGCCGGCGCGTCCTGCCTGGTGCTCGAGCGCGACGAGGTGTTCCAGGACCGCACGAAGGGCGAGTGGATCGCGCCCTGGGGCGTCGGCGAGGCGATGCGCACCGGCCTGATCGACGACATCCGGGCGGCGCGTGGCCACGTGCTGACGCGCCACGTGTCGTTCGCTCCCGACATCGACCCGGCCGAGGCGATGGAGCAGGCCGTGCCGCTCGGGCTGCTGCCCGGCATCGCCGGGCCGCTCACCCAGCGCCACCCCGACGCCTGCCAGGCGCTCTTCGACGCGGCCGCCGCCGCTGGCGCGACGACGCTGCGGGGCGTCGAGGACGTCGTCGTGGCGCCGGGAGCGAGGCCGTCCGTGACCTATCGGCATGGTGGCGCCGTCCGCACGGCGCAGGCCCGGCTGGTGGTGGCCGCCGACGGCCGCAACTCGGCGATCCGTCGCAACCACGCGCTGGACCTCGAACGGAACCCGCCCCACCACCTGTTCACCGGGCTCCTCGTCGACGGCGCCGACGGCTGGCCCGAGGACCTGCAGATGATCGGCACCGAGGGCGATCTGCACTACCTGGCGTTCCCGCAGGGCCAGGGTCGGGTGCGGCTGTACCTCGGCTTCGGGTTCGAGAAGCGACGCTGGCTGGTGGGCGACGATGGCCCGAGGCGGTTCGTCGACGCGTTCGGCACGTTCACGTCGGTGGCCGGCCGTGAGGCGCTCGCCGAGGCCACGCCGGTGAGCCCGTGCGCCGTGTACGCCAACGAGGCCACCTGGCTGCCCGACCCGACCGCGCTCGAGGGCGTGGTGTTCGTGGGCGACGCCGCCGGGTGGGACGACCCGATCACGGGCCAGGGTCTGTCGATCTCGCTCCGCGACGTCCGCGTCGTCACCGAACTGCTGCGCGACACCGACGACTGGAGCCGCGCTGCGCTGGCGCCGTACGTCGACGAACGGGCCGAGCGCATGCGCCGGCTGCGCTTCGCCAGCTCACTGTCGTCGGTGCTGTCGAACGAGTTCGGTCCCGACGCCGATGCGTTCCGGCGCGACTACCGGGCGCGCTACGCCGCCGACCCGACGCTGGGCGCCGGGCGCTTCGCTGCGTTCGTCGGGCCCGACGCGTTTCCGGCCGAGGCGTTCAGCCAGGCCGAGTGGGATCGGATGTTCACGCCGGCCTGAGCGCCGGAACCGGCCCGACGCGGGTGCGCTTCGTGCTACGCCCGGCCGTGCCGCAGCAGGCGGCCGGGCGTGGCGCCGGTGCACTCGCCGTCGGTGAACGTCTCGACGCCGTTCACCAGGATGTGGCGGTACCCGTCGGCGCCCGCCACCAGGCGCCACTCGCCGGCCGGGTAGTCGTGCACGCGGCGAGACGGCTGCACCTCGAGCCCCACGTAGTCGTAGACGACGATGTCGGCCGGCGCACCTTCGCGCAGGTAACCGCGGTCGAGCACGCCGGCGGCCAGCGCCGGGTAGGCCGACAGCCGCCAGTGGGCGTCCTCCAGGCTCATGATCCCATGGGTGCGCACCCACTTCGTGAGCATCTCCGTGGGGTAGGTGCCGAGCGTGATGAACTTCGTGTGGGCGCCGCCGTCGCTCACGCCGGGCAGCGCGTAGGGCGAGTTGGCGATGGCGCTCATGGCCTCGACGCTGGTGCCGCGCACGGGGGTGGCGAACCCGGTGCGCAGCCTGGTGCCCACGGCCAGGTCGAGCATGGCGTCGATCGGGTGCTTGCCCTGGGCCCGGGCGATCTCGTCGATCGTGTGGCCTTCCCACTTGCGGAGCTCGGGGTCGGCGTCGAACGTGACCCATTCGCACAGCAGCTCGCCGATGCCCGAGCCGACGCGCACCTCGCGCTCCTCGGTGCCGCCGCCGGCAACGGGGCCGCGCCCGGCGTCGTACTCGGCCCGCAGCGCGGCCCGGCGCGCCGGGTCGCTCAGCTTCTCGAGGCGCTCGTCGACCGTGCCGATCGTCGCCTCGCGCCACAGCGGCGACGAGTCGAACAGGTTCCAGTCCTCCAGCGTGAACTCGAACCGCACGTCGACGGTGAGCGCTTGGGCGAAGATGCGCAGGCCCAGCTCGAGGTTGGCCTTGTCGAGCCACTCCAGGGCCGGCGCGTGGGCCAGGGTGGGCGCGCCGTGCTGGTCGGTGGCGGCGGCCAGGATGTTCCACACGACCGGACGGCCCGACGCCTCGGCGAGCTTCTCGCACAGAGCCGGTTGGCCGGCCACCTGGATGAAGCCGCGGCCCAGCCGGCCCAGCACCTCGGCGAACGCGACGGCGTCGCGCTCGCTCATCGTGTCGGTGATCATCGGCGTGCCGTCGTAGTCGAGCTGCACGCTGGTCACGCCCGACACCTGGGCCGACCAGCCGCACGCCCCGGCCTCCATCGCCTCTTCGAGCAGGCGGCACATCTCGGCCCGTTCGGCGTCGCTGGCGGGGCGCTCCTTGGCGGTCTGGAAGCCCATCACGTAGCCCATGAGCGGGTTGAGACCCACGTAGCTCATGACGTTCACGCCCTTGGGGGTGCACTCCACCGAGTCGAGGAACTCGGGGAACGTCTCCCAGTCCCATGGCATGCCTTCCTGCATCGTGGCCATGGGCACGGCCTCGTTGCGGGCCATGGTGAGCATGGCCCGCTCGCGCAGCTCGGGCTTGACGGGAGCGAAGCCGAACCCGCAGTTGCCGATCACGACGCTGGTGACGCCGTGCCAGCCACTGATGGTGCACCACGGATCCCAGAACAGCTGGCTGTCGTAGTGGGTGTGGAGGTCGACGAACCCGGGGGCCACGATCAGGCCGGTTGCGTCGATGACGCGCTCGGCGGCCTCGGCCGGGATTCGCCCGATCGAGGCGATGCGGCCGTCCTTGATGGCGACGTCGCCCCGGAACCGCGGCGTGCGCAGCCCGTCGATGATCGTGCCGCCTTTGATGACCAGGTCGTAGGTCGCCATGGCGAACCCCCTTGCTCGTTCCCCGCGGTCAGTGAAGCACACCCACGCCGTGATGCGGTCAGCCCGCCGACGTGAGCACGAAGCCCTCGTAGCCGTCCTCGACGACCTGGCGGCACTTCGCGATGTAGGGCGGCAGACCCGGCAGGGGCATGAACACCCGCGGCTTGCCGGGGATGTTGGCGCCCAGGTACCACGAGTTGCAGGTCGGGTAGAGCGTCTGGTCGGCCACCGCGTTCACGTGGAGCACCCAGGCGTCGGCGGCGTCGTCGCTGGCCTCGATCGTGGCCACCCGCTGCGAGCGCAGGTCGGCGATGCACTCGGTGATCCAGCCGACGTGGTGCTCGATCGACATGATCATGTTCGACAGCACCGACGGGCTGCCGGGCCCCGTGATGGTGAACAGGTTCGGGAAGCCCGGCACCTGCAGGCCCAGGTAGGTGCGTGGCCCGGCCTCCCAGGCGTCGCCGAGGGTGCGGCCGCCGCGGCCGCGGATGTCGATGCGCAACAGCGAGCCCGTCATGGCGTCGAACCCGGTGGCGAAGATCACGGCGTCGAGCGGGTGCTCCACCCCGTTCGTCACGACGCCTGCGGGCGACAGCGACACGGGGTGCTGGCTCACGTCGACGAGCGACACGTTCGGGCGGTTGAACGTCTCGAAGTAGCCCGAGTCGATGCAGATCCGCTTGCAGCCGATGGTGGTGGTGGGCGTCAGCAGGTCGGCCACGACCGGGTCGCGCACGATGTCGTGGATCTTGGAGCGCACGAACCCGGCGGCGACCTCGTTGGCGCGCGTGTCGAGGAAGATGTCGTTGAAGGCGCGCATGAAGTAGACGCCGCCCACCTGCCAGTGCCGCTCGAGCTCGGCGACCCGCTCCTCCTGCGACACCGCGAGGACCGACTGCGTGCCGGCCGGGTAGCGCGACCCGAACCCGCCGGCCGTGAGCGTGATGTTCTGCTCTCGCAACGTGCGGTAGCTGGCCTTGATCTCGTCCTGCTCCGCACCGAGCGGCCGGTTGCGGGCCGGTAGCGAGTACTGGGCCGTGCGCTGGAACACCGTGAGGTGCTCGGCCTGCGCGGCGAGCACGGGGATGGCCTGCACCGCCGACGAGCCCGTGCCGATGATGCCGACCCGCTTGCCCGAGAAGTCGACGCCCTCGTGGGGCCAGCGGCCGGTGTGGTAGCTGGCGCCGGTGTAGGCGTCCATGCCCGGGAACGACGGCGTGTTGGTGGAGGACAGGCAGCCGGTGGCCATCACCACGAAGGTGGACTTCAGCACGTCGCCGCCTTCGGTCGTGACGGTCCACCGGTTGGCCGTCTCGTCGAAGTGCGCCGAGCGCACCCGGGTCTCGAAGCGGATGTCGCGCCGCAGGTCGTAGCGGTCGGCCACGTGGTTGGCGTAGCGCAGGATCTCGGCCTGGCCGGCGTAGCGCTCACTCCACGACCACTCCTGCTCGAGCTCCGGGTCGAACGAGTACGAGTACTCCATGCTCTCGACGTCGCACCGGGCGCCCGGGTAGCGGTTCCAGTACCAGGTGCCGCCGACCCCGGTGCCGGCCTCGAGCGCCACGGCGCGCAGGCCGAGCTGGCGGGTGCGGTGGCGCATGTACATGCCGGCGAACCCGGCCCCCACGATGACGACGTCGACCTCGTCGCGCTGCGTGTCCGTCACGGCGACTCCCCTCGTGCCTGGCCGTCGCCGGCGTCCCGCGCCGCTCGACGGCCAGATCCTGTCAGAGCGGCCGCGGGGATCCCAGCTCGGGGCGCCGACTCAGGTGTACTGCTTGGCCAGCTCCGCGTAACGGTCGAGCAACGGGAGCACCTTGTCGGCCCCCGCCGGCGGGAGCCCGAACACGATGCGGGTCAGGCCGATCTCGACCATCTGGTCGATGATCTCGGGCTTGGCCGGCGTGCCGAACTGACCGAACTCGATAGTGGCCGGATCGCGGCCGGCGTCGGTGGCCATCTGGCGGATCGTGGTGATCTGCGTGGCGATGTCGTAGCGGCCGGCGATGGGCATGAAGCCGTCGCAGAACTCGACGATGTCCGCCATGGTCTTGGGCCCCGCGGAACCGCCGAGGATGATCGGCGGGTGCGGCTTGTGGGCCGGCTTCGGCCACGACCACGACGGCGAGAAGTCGACGTGCTCGCCGTGGAACTCGGCCTCGTCCTTCGTCCAGATCTCTCTCATGGCCAGGATCCGCTCGCGCAGCACGGCGCGGCGATCGGTGTAGCTCACGCCGTGGTGGGCGAGCTCCTCCTTGTTCCAGCCGTAGCCGATGCCGAACAGCAGGCGCCCGCCGGACAGGGCATCGACGGTGGCGACCTCCTTGGCCAGCCACAGCGGGTCGCGCTGGGCCACGAGCGTGATGCCGGTCGCCACCTTGATGGTCTTGGTGACGGCGGCGGCCATGCCCAGGGCCACGAACTGGTCGTACGTGCGCCAGTACTCCTCGGGCAGCGGCGGGGCCTTCGGGTTGCCGCCCCACGGCGTGACGCGGCTCGTGGGGATGTGGCTGTGCTCCGGGAACCAGATCGATTCGAACCCGCGGGCTTCGGCCTCCTGGGCCAGCAGCATCGGGTTGATCGCCTTGTCGGTGGGGAACATGTTGACGCCGAAGCTGACCATGAGCGGGCACCCTAGCGAGTCGGCCGGAACGCTCGGACACCAACGTTTCTTGACGCAACGCAGGGTGCTCCCTAGCGTGGGAGGCGGGTGCGGGGAGTCTCCGCCCCTCGGGGAGGAGCGGGGCCGATGGCCGACATCGTCGAGGTCGTTCCGCCGACCGAGGTCGACTTCCACTTCGACGTGATGTGCCCTTGGGCGTACCAGACGTCGCTGTGGATGCGCGACGTGCGCGACCAGCTCGGCCTCACGGTCAACTGGCGGTTCTTCAGCCTCGAGGAGGTGAACCGCGTCGAGGGCAAGAAGCACCCGTGGGAGCGCGACTGGTCGTACGGCTGGTCGATGATGCGCATCGGCGCGGTGCTCCGCCGCGACAGCATGGACCTGCTCGACCGCTGGTACGCCGTGGCGGGCCGCGCCCTGCACGTCGACGGCCACCGACCCCATCACCCCGACGTCGCCCGCCATCTGCTCGAGGAGATCGGCGCGGACCCGGCGATCGTCGATCGGTCGATCGCGGATGTCACGACCCACGACGAGATCCGCGCCGAGCACGACAAGGTCATCGCCGCCGGAGGGTTCGGCGTGCCGACGCTGTTCTTCCCCGACGGTCAGTGCCTGTTCGGCCCGGTGCTGCTCGACCCGCCCACGGGTGCGGCCGCCGTCCGGCTGTGGCGGTCGGTGACGGGCTGGCTCGAGTTCCCGCACCTCTACGAGCTGCAGCGGCCCAAGCAGGCGGCCGACGGGCAGCTGATCGCCCGCACGTTCCGCCCCTACCTCGAAGCTCGCGACTGGGTGAGCATCAACCGTGGCGAGGTCGTGGGCTTTCCCACCGTCGCCGAGCCCGGCGCCTGAACGCCGGACGAGCCCGGAGGTTCGACCCATGGACAGCCTGAGCGCGGCGCGCAGCATGCGGGGCTCCATCGGCATGCTGGCCATGGAGTGGTTGATGGCGCCGAGCACCAACGAAAAGGCAGCCGCACGCGGCATGCCCGACGGCCTCGCCGCCTACGCCGTCGGTCGGCTCGGCGTCCTGGGCGACTGCCCCGTCGACAACGTGGTGGCCGCCGCCTTCTTCTGGCAGCCCGACTTCCTGCGGGCCAAGGTCGTCGAAGGCCGTGCCGCCATCAGCCCGGCCGCCGGGGCCCGCATCTACGCCGCGATCTGTCAGGAGTGGGGCGAGGAGAAGCTGGCCGGGTTCGCCGGCAGCGAACGCCTCGGCGCGCTGTGCGCCAAGGTCGTCGAGCACGCCAGCCCGAACGGTGCGCCGACGTTCGTCGGTTGGCGCGATCAGGCGCTGCCCGCATCGGGCCCGGCGCGCACCTTCCAGCTTTGCCAGACGATGCGCGAGCTGCGCTTCGGCCGCCACGCCGTGGCCGTCCAGGCCTCGGGTATGGGACCACTCGAGGCGATCCTGTCGGGCCCGGCCGGGGCGTGGAACGCCACCTTCTTCGGGTGGCCCGAGCCGTACCCCGACGTGAGCGAGCACAAAGCGCAGCGCGACGAGATCGAAGCCGTCACCGATCGGCTCCACGCCGTCGACATGGACGTGCTCACCGACGCCGAGCGGGACGAGCTCCGCGATCTGGCCAAGGCGGCCCGCGCCCACGCTGCCGCGTAGGCGGCTCACCCCACGACAGGATGACCTCATGCACATCGATGCCGCCTCGGTCGACGAGGCCCTCACCACGACGAGGTCGGTGCGGCTGCGCCTCGACCTCGAACGGCCCGTCGACCCACAGATCATCCTGGACTGCATCGACATCGCCGAGCAGGCACCGTCGGGCGGGAACCAGGGCAGCCGCCGATGGATCGTGGTGCGCGACCCCGCCCTCAAGGCGCGCCTGGCCGAGATCTACCTGGAGGCGGCCGGGAACTGGATGATCGAGGCGCGCGACAAGGTGGCCGGCACCGACCACCCGCAGGCGAAGGTCATGGCGTCGGCCGCCCACCTGGCCGAGCACCTGGCCGAGGTGCCGGCCATCGTCATCCCCACCATCATCGGCATCCACGACGGCAGCGGCCGGCCGGGTTTGTTCGACTCGGTGATCCAGTCGGCGTGGAGCTTCTGCGTGGCCCTGCGCGCCCGCGGCCTGGGTACGGCGTGGACGACGGCCATCCTGAGCCGGGACCACGAGCTGCGCCAGATCCTCGGCATCCCCGAGGGCATGACCCAGATCGCCATGCTCCCGGTGGCGTGGACGAAGGGCACCGAGTTCAAGCGCGCGCCGCGCTACCCGGCGCGCCAGATCACCTACTTCGACGGCTTCGCCCGCACGTGGGAGTCGGGGCCGAGCGATCCGCCCCGCCACGCCGACGGGCCCGGAGCGGTCGTCGAGGTCGACATCAAGGCGCCGCCGGCCGCGGTGTGGCCGCTCGTGACCGACATCGGGTTCCCGGCCGCCTTCAGCGAGGAGTTCCTCGGCGCCCGCTGGGACGACGGGTCCGACGGGCCGGCGCTCGGCGCTCGCTTCGTGGGCACGAACGCCCACCCGGCCATCGGCCAATGGGATGTGCCGTGCTTCGTGCACCGGTTCGTCGAGCGGCGTCAGTTCGGATGGTGCACCTCGGACCCCGACAACCCGGGCGCTCGCTGGTGCTTCGAGCTGGCGTCCATCGCCGGCGCCACCCGCCTGCGCTTCTCGGTGATCCTCGGGCCCGGGCCGTCGGGCATCACCGCAGCCATCGCCAACCGGCCCGACAAGGAAGCGGCCATCCTGCGCCGTCGCATCGACGAGCACCGGGCCAACATGCAGCGTGTGGTCGACGGCATCAAGGCGGCCGTCGAGCAGGCGGTGCCGCCGGGTCGTGCGACCACCACGACCCCACCACCCCTGCGAGGAGAGGGCACGGACACGTGACGAACCGAACGATCCTGACCGACAACCTGGCCGAGGTGTTCGCCTCGTTCGGTGCCGTCCTGGAGCGGCTGACCACCGAGCAGTGGGCAGCGCAGTCGTCGTGCCCGGCGTGGACGATGCACGGCGTCGCCGTGCACGTCACCGCCATCGAGACCGTGCTCACCGGGTGGCGGCCGGGCGACGAGTCGCCCTTCGCGAGGATGCCGGCGGTCGCCGCCGACCTGTCGGCCCTGTCGCCCGCCGACCTGCTGGCCCGGTACCGGTCGGTCACCGCGGCCCGGTCGACCGAGCTGCGATCCATGACCGACGAGCAGTTCGACGCCCCGTCGGTCACCCCGGTCGGCCCCGGCACCTACGGGCGCTTCATGGCCATCCGGGTGTTCGACGTGTGGGTCCACGAGCGCGACATCCGCGTGCCGCTCGGCCTGCCGGGCGACGATGGCGGCCCTACCGCCGAGATGGCGCTCGACGAGGTGCACTCGTCGATCGGGTTCATCGTCGGCAAGAAGATCGGGTTGGCCGACGGCCTCGGCATCGCGTTCGACCTGACGGGACCCGTGCGGCGCCGCCTGCTGGCCAAAGTCGACGGTCGCGCCACGCGCGTCGACGAGCTGCCGGCGCCCGACGTGACGCTCACCACCGACTCGCTGACGTTCGTGCTGCTGGCGTGCGGCCGCATCGACCCCGAGGAGCCGATCGCCGACGGTCGCGTGACGTGGACGGGTGACGACGCGCTCGGTGCGCACGCGGCCAGAAACCTGGCCTTCACCATGTAGCCGACGAGCACGGCGACGCCGGGCTACAGCCGGGGTAGCACCTCGGTGCCGAACAGCTCGATGGAGGAGCGGAGCGTGGCGTCGTCGATGCCGCCGAGATCGAACATGAACAGATGGCGGTCGATGCCGAGCAGCTCGCGCCACTGCCCGACGCGCTCGACGACCGCGGCGGGGCTGCCGCAGATGGCCGGCCCCGCCAGCAGGGCGTCGTAGTCGAAAGGCGGCCAGGCATCGTTGCCGCCGAGCAGCGTGCCCACGAACGTCCAGTACTGGCGGTAGAACGGTTCCCATCGGGTTCGTGCCGCCTGGTCGCTGGAGGCCACGTGGACGTGGGAGCAGGTGCCGACGCGCGACGCCGCCGGATCTCGGCCGATGGCCGCCCATCGGGCGCGGTAGATCTCGACGACGGCGGCGTACAGCTCGGGCTTGCCGAACACGCCGGGGAGCATGAGCCAGCAACCGAGGTCGGCCGCCAGCTCGGCCGAGCCCTTCGAGGCCGCGCCGATCCAGACCGGCATGGTCGTCACCGGACGTGGGCGCGTGGTGTGGCCGCTCAACGGGGCACGGAACCGGCCGTTCCACGTCACGTCGGTCTCGCGCAGCAGCCGCGTGAGCAACGTGACCGACTCGTCGAAGCGCGCCCGAGCCGTGTCGACCGGGTGGCCGAACCCCTCGTACGTGCGGGCGAACAGGCTTCCCCGTCCGAGCACCAGCTCGGCGCGCCCGCCGCTGAGCACGTCGACGGTGGCGTAGTCCTCGGCCACGCGCACCGGGTCGAGGTTGCCGGCCAGGGTCACCGACGTGCTCAGCTTCATGGTCGTGGTCCGCTCGCCGATGGCCGCCAGCACGACCGGCGGCGCCGACAGCATGTAGTCGCAGAAGTGGTGCTCGCCGAGGTGCACCGACGTGAAGCCGAGCTGCTCCGCCAACACGGCCTGCTCGACGAACGACCGGTGGCGTTCGCCCTCGGTGGCGACCGCGCCGGTCACGGGGTGCGGGAGCAGGTCCCCCAGGCTCATCAGGCCGATCTCCACGCTGGCTCCTTGTGGCTCGTGCGCTACTCGAACAGGTGCCGGGGGAAGTCGGCGGTGGCCGAGAGCGTCCAGCGGGGCTCGCGCTTTTCGAGGAACGACGAGACGCCTTCGACCGAGTCGGTCTGCTCGCTCACCCAGTCGAACAAGGGCTGCTCGCGGGCCATCATCGCCGCCACGCCCATCGACTCCCACAACAGCCGCTTCGAGATGGCCATCGAGACCGGCGCCGCGTTGGCGGCCATGTCGTGGGCGCGGGCGATGGCCGTGGGCAGCAGGTCGTCGGCGCTCGTCGTCGCCGACACCAGGCCCATGGCCGCGGCCTCGGCGGCCGTGACGACGCGGCCGCTGAGCAGCAGGTCGGCCGCGGTCGACGCGCCCACGACCTTGGGCAGGATGGCGTGCGACCCGAGCTCGGCGAGCATGCCGCGGCGCGTGAAGACGAAGCCGATCTTGGCGCCCTCGGCCGCGAAGCGGAGGTCGCACGCCAGCGCGTACGTGGCGCCGACCCCGACGGCGTGGCCGTTGAGGGCGGCGATCACCGGCTTGGGCACGTCCCACGGCAAGAACTGCGGCGTGCGCGACCGCGTGTCGTCCTCGGCGCCGCGCCCCGAGTTGTTGCTGAACGTGTCACCGCCCGCGCTCAGGTCGGCGCCAGCGCAGAACGCGCGGCCGGCGCCGGTGACGACGACCGCTCCGACGGTGTCGTCGTCGGCCGCCCAGTGCAGCGCGGCTTCGAGGTCGCGGTTGAGCGCGCCGTTCCACGCGTTGAGCGCCTCCGGTCGGTTCAACGTGACGACGCCCACGCGGCCCACGAGTGCGACCGCGACGGTGTCCAGCTCCGGCAACGTCCCCATGGCGTCAGTGTGCCCTACGCGACTCCGTGCCGCGGCACCCGCACCGGTCGGGTCGTGCGAGTTCTCGCCAATCGGTGAACTCTCAACGATCGGGTCGGCCGTCCGTCGCCCGACTTCTCGCCGGTCCGTTCCGTCACGCCCGGTCCGCTCGGCTTCCCGCCCTCAGCGGCCCGCGCCGCCCGCCGCTACCGTCGGTCGGACGGCCCGACCGCGGCCGCATCGGAGGGGGAGTCGTGGGGGATCTCGAGGGCAAGGTGGCGATCGTGACGGGCGCCGGGCGCGGGTTCGGCAAGGGCACCGCCAAGGTGTTCGCCCGCGAGGGCGCCAAGGTCGTGGTGGCCAGCCGCACGCCGGCGACGGTCGAGTCGGTGACCGCGGAGATCGTGGCCGAAGGGCACACGGCGATCGGTGTGGTGACCGACGTGAGCAGCAAGGAGCAGATCTTCGCCATGGTGGCCCGCGCCGTGGACGCGTTCGGCACGGTCGACATCCTGGTGAACAACGCCCAGGGCTTCGGCACGGCCGACAAGCCGCGCGCCTCCACCATCCCGACGCCGCTGGAGGACACCGACGACGCCGAGTGGGAGTACACGTTCCGCACCGGTGCCACCGCCACGTTGTGGGGCATGCAGGCGGTGTTCCCGCACATGAAGGCGCAGGGCTACGGGCGGATCATCAACCTGTCGTCGGGCTCGGGCATGGACGGCTTCCCGGGGAACACCCCGTACAACGCCACCAAGGAAGCGATCCGCGCGCTCACGCGGACCGCAGCCCGCGAGTGGGGCAAGCTCGGCATCTCGGTCAACACGGTGAACCCGTCGCTCAAGACCGACGCCTGGACGAACTGGGAGGCCAACAACAAGGAGTACGTGCAGGGCCTGAAGGACAAGATGCCCATGGGCTTCCTCGGCGAGCCGGAGGAGCACGGGGCGCCGTGGATGGTGTGGCTCGCCGGCAAGGGCGGTGACTACGTGACCGGCATGACCATCTTCCTCAACGGCGGTCGGATGATGAACTGACGAGCCGTTGGGTAGGGTCGGCCGCATGCAAGCGGCGCTCATCACCGGACAGGAACTCGTCGAGCTCGTGGAGTTCCCCGAGCCCGTGCCCACCGCCGACCAGATCGTGGTCGACATCGCCTACTGCGGCGTGTGCGGTACCGACGTGCACTCGTACCAGACGCCGGGCGCGGCCTGGCCGTCGACGTGCGGGCACGAGTGGGTCGGCACGGTGTCGGCCACGGGCGCGGCGGTGAAGCGGATCGCTGACGGCGACCGGGTCATCATCGCCGTGCCGCCGTCGTGCGGGCAGTGTGCGGCCTGCCACGCCGGGCAGATGGCCAAGTGCCAGACGGTGCTGATCGCCACCATCGGGCGCGGCCCGTACGAGACCCCGCACGGGGGTTTCGCTCCTCGACTGGCCGTCCACCACGGACGCGCCGTGCACGCCAACCCGTCGCTGACCGACGAGCAGGCCGCGCAGGTCGAACCGGCGACGATCTGCTTCCACGCCGTGCGGGCCAACGCGCCCCGGCTCGGCGACGTCGCCGTCGTGCAGGGCGCCGGCCCGATCGGGCTCAGCACGCTCCAGTGGGTGCTGGCCGGCGGCGCCGGGCGGGTCATCGTGGTGGAACCGAGCGCGGCGCGGCGCGAGGTGGCCCGCCGCCTGGGTGCCCACGTGGTGGTGGCGCCGGGCGACGAGGCCAAGGCGATCGTGGCGGAATCGACGCACGGGCTCGGTGCCGACATCGTCTACGAGTGCGCGGGCATCCCGGCCACCGTGCAGTCGGCGGTCGACCTGGCCCGGCGCGGTGGGCGCATGTGCATCATCGGTCTCGCCATCGCCGACGCGCCGATCAGCCCGCGCGAGTGGTTGATGAAGGAGATCGCCGTCACCGCCGCGCTCGGGTACACCCACGAGGAGTTCGAGATGGCCATGGGCTACGTGGCCGACGGCCGAGTCGACCTCGACGCGCTGCACTCGGGCACCGTGTCGCTCGCCGAGCTCGGTGCGACGCTCGCCGATCTGGCGTCGGGCTCCTCGCAGCACACGAAGGTGCTGGTCGACCCGCGCCGGTGAACGCGCCGCCGGTATCGTCGCCGTCCATGGCGACGGACGGGCGGCCGATGACGCGACGCCGTGTGCTGGCGGCGGGCGCGGTGACGATCGCGGCGGCCGGCGCCACGACGGTGGCCGTCGTGCGGCGCCGACGGGGACGGCGCGACCCGTTCGCGGGGTTCGTGACGCTTCGCACCGACCCGACAGCGGGGCCTCGCGGCGCGGTGACCGTGGTGGGTGACTCGCTCACGTTCGAGCGGCTCTCGGACCTCGTCGACCGCTTGCGGACCGCCGGCTTCGGACCGGTGCGCGTCGACGGTCGGCCCGGCCGTCGGTGCGTGCAGGAGGTGGCCATGTCGACCTCGGGCCTCCAGGCCGTCCGCTCCGCCCGCGACGTGGGCGACCCCCGATGGTGGGTGCTGGCGCTCGGCACGAACGACGTGCCGGACACGCCGCCCGACGGCGCCGCCGCGCTCGCGGGCCGCGTACTGGCGGGCGCCGGCGGTGCGCCGGTGGTGTGGGTGAACTTGTGGGTCCTCGGCGACGCGTCGTCGGACGCCGTGGCCTTCAACGCCGGCATCGCCGCTGCGTGCGCAGCGCGGCCTGGCGCCACCGTGGCCGACTGGGCCGCCGAGGCCGGACCGCATCCCGAGTGGTTCACGGCCGACGGCCTCCACAACACCACCGACGGAGCGCTGGCCCGCAACGCCTTCGTGGTCGACCGTCTGGTGGCGGTGGCCGACGCGTCGCCGTAGCCTGCGCGACGTGACCAGCTCTGCCCTGCCCTCGTTCACCGCCATCAAGGTGGCTGTCGCCGCGCCCGTCGCCACCGTGACGCTGCACCGGCCCGAAGCGCTCAACGCCATCACGCCGACGATGCTCCAGGAGCTGAACCAGGCGTTCGCCGCGCTCGAGGACGACGCGTCGGTGAGCGTGATCGTGCTCACCGGCGAGGGTCGCGCGTTCTCGGCCGGCGTCGACCTGAAGTCGCTCAACTCGGCGGGGGCGACGGAGGGCGGTTCGGTGAGCGGCGGGCTGAACGGCCCGGCCCGCCAGTTCACGGCGCGCGTCGCCAACTCGGCCAAGATCGTCATCGCCAAGGTCAACGGCTTCTGCTTCACCGGGGCGCTCGAGCTGGCCATCGCCTGCGACATCGTCGTGGTGGCCAACGAGGCCAAGCTCGGCGACACGCACGCCAAGTGGGGCCTGCGCCCGACGTGGGGCATGAGCCAGCGCCTGCCGATGCTGGTGGGGCTGGCCCGCGCCCGCGACCTGTCGTACACGGCCCGCACGTTCACCGGCGCCGAGGCAGCGGCGTGGGGCCTGTTGGCGGACGCCGCGCCGCTGGCCGAGCTCGACGCCACGGTCGACGAGCTGGCGGCCGGGATCGCCGCGAACAGCCCCGATGCGCTGAAGGCCTACAAGAGCTTGTACCTGGCGGCCGAGCGCCTGCCGAGCCTGCCCGAGGGGCTGCAGTACGAGTACGACACCCAGTTCGACCTGGGCGATTCGGCTGCCCGCGTGGCCACCTTCAACAAGTAGCGCCGCTCAGCGCGCCGGGCGGTACCGGCGAGCCCACAGCAGGGCGCACACGGCGAGGGCGGCCACGTCGACCGCCAGGCCGATGGTGGTCTCCGTTGCCATCAGCCCGAGGACGACGAGCGAGGTGGCGGCGGACGCAGTGATGACCGTCAGCCAGCGTTCGGCGCGGATCGACAGGAGCCAGGCGCCGTAGACGAATGCCGCACCGGCGAGCAACCACACGAGCCCGATGGCGAACCCCGCGGCGCTGCCCGCTTCGGGGACGCTGTCGCCGTAGCGCAGCTCGCCGGATTCGGTCAGCCGCCAGAGCAGGGCGAAGCCCATGGCGTGGATGGCGCCGTGGGCGGCCAGCACCACGACGGCGCTCCAGCGGGCGACGATGGCCGCGCCGGGTGGTTCGCGCACGGTGGGGACGAGGTCGTCGTGGGGAAGCAGATGGGATCGCATGGCCGCCTCCTCGGGCTCGTCTCCATCGTGGAGCGCGGCGGCGCCGGTCTCAAGGGGAAGTGGGCCTCAAGGTGTTCCAAGTTGATTGCGCGCGTATTGCGGTCAACGCAACACAGCGAGCGTCAGCTCGTGTTTGTTGTGGTGCAGGTGGAACACCTGGGCGTCGGGCAGCGTGGCGAAGCGGCCGACGATGTCGTGGTCCGTGGGGCCCTGGAACTTGATGGTGCACACGATGGTGCGGGCGGCGTCGGCCTCGATCCACCGCTCGACCAGCTCGAGGAGCCGGTCGGGGTAGGCGATCACGTCGCTGCACAGCCAGTCGACCGGGCCGTCGACCGCGGGGTCGAGCCCGAACGCGTTGCCCTGGCGCCAGGTGACGCCGGGCAGGGCCGCCACCGTGGGGTCGAGGGGCGCCTTGTCGACCGCGAGGACGTCGGCGCCGAACTGGGCCAGCAGCCACGTCCACCCGCCCGGGCTGGCGCCCAGGTCGAGGCACCGATCGCCCACGCTCGGCCGCCGACCGATGCGCACGAGGGCCTCCCACAGCTTCAGGTAGGCGCGGCTCGGGGGTCGTTCGCGGTCCTCCACGAAACGCGGCTCGCCGTTCGGGAACGGGCTGGCGCAGCGGGCGGCGGCGAGCACCACCGTGGGCGCCAGCAGCGTCCACGACCCGAGCGGTGCGGTGGGCGCCGTGTCGCCGAGCGCCAACGGCTTGGCGGACACGTGGGGCAGCTTGGCCTGCACCAGCGCGGCGCGCCCGTGGTGCTCGGGCGCGTAGACGGCCCAGCTCCGCTGGCGCTCGCGCAGGGCCTTGGCGGCGTCACCGATGGACGACACCGTGATCGTCTCGACGTCGAACCAGGTGTTGGCCGCCCACGCAGCGGCCACGGGAGGGTCGTCGCACACGAACAGGCGGTGAAGGCGGCGACGGACGCGCACGCCTGCCAACGCCAGCTCGTCGATGAGCTGTGCTTCGAACCCCTCGGCCGCCAGGTAGGCGGTGGTCATGATGCGGCCGTCATGGTGCAGTCGTCATGCCAGCCGGCTCAGCTCCAGCTCGATCGCCCCGGCGGCGTCGACCCCGGTGCAGATGGTCACGTCGCGCCGACCGCTCCACGGGTTCTCGTGGTCGGCCAGTCGCGTCGCCGCCAGGGTCTTGCCCCGGCACACCCCGTGGGCGGTGTCGACGCGGATCGGGTGAGAGGCCGTCGTGTACAGCTCGGGCGCGATGAGGTAGCTGATCACCGACGAGTCGTGGATCGGGATGCCGTCGAGTCCGGCCCGCTGCCGGTAGAACTCGAGGTAGAAGGGCACGATCCGGGCGATGTGCCGCGCCTCGGCGTTGTCGAACGTGCCGATGCGGCCGAGCGTGTCGGCGGGCATGATCGTCTTCTCGGTCACGTCGAGGCCGCACATGGCGAGAGGGCAGTCGGCGCCGAACACGATGTCGGCGGCCTCGGGATCGTTGATGACGTTCGCCTCGGCCGCGGGCGACGCGTTGCCGGGCACGAACACGGCGCCGCCCATCAGCGCGATGCCGGCCAGGTGACGCGGCAGGTCGGGCTCGAGGATGAGCGCCAGGGCGATGTTGGTGAGCGGCCCGATCGGCACGAGCGTGATCTCGCCCGGCGCCGCCATCACGGTGTCGATGATGAAGCGCGCCGCGTCGACGCCCACCGCCGCGGTGGTGGGCGGGGGCAGGAACGTGTCGCCCTGGGCGTCGACGCCGTGCACGAAGTCGGCCGGCCCTCGGAACGGCATGGCCAGCGGCCGGGCTGCGCCCTTGGCCACGGGGATGTCGGTGCGCCCGGCGATCTCGAGCAGGCGCAGCGCGTTGACCGTGGCCAGGTCGGTGGGGGCGTTGCCGAAGATGGTGGTGAGGCCCACCACGTCGAGCTCGGGTGATGCCAGCGCGTAGAAGATGGCCATGGCGTCGTCGATGCCGGGGTCGGTGTCGATGAGGATCTTTCGGGGGCTCACGTCGGGCACCGTACCGATCCGTCGAGGGTGGCGTCGCCTGGATCGCTCAGCGTTGACACGCCCGTCACATCAGGGGATGTCGTGCAGGCTCGTGTCGCCCGAGTCGACGGGGTGCGGCTCGTGGCCGGGCTGCACCGGCTCGCCGCCGACCGGCACGACCCGCGCCAGGAACTCGATGACCGCCGTGGCGAAGATGTCGTTGCGGTCGCCGGCCACCATGTGCGAGGCGCCGGTGACGTTCACGTACTCGGCGTGGGGGCACAGCTCCAGGAAGCTCTGTGCGCCCTCCTCGCTGAGCACGTCCGACAGGCCGCCGCGTACGAGCAGGGTGGGGAGCGTGAGCTTGCGGGCACAGGCGGCCTGGCGCTCGTACATGGCCTCCAGGTCGGGGGTTCCCGAGCGCCAGCGCGGGTCCCAGTGCCAGCGGTAGCGGCCGTCGGCACCGAGGCGCACGTTCTTGCCGAGCCCTGCGGTGCTGCGGGGGCGCTCCCGGTGGGGTTGGTAGCCGGCGATGGCGTCGGCCACCTCGTCGAGCGAGCCGAAGCCGTCGGGTCGGCCGTCCATGAAGGCCAGGATCTTGTCGACGCCCTCGGGCTCGAGTCGGGGTGCCATGTCGACGAGGACGAGCGCAGTGGCGTCGACCCAGTCGTCGCCTACCGCCTGGAGGCCGATGCCGCCGCCCATCGAGGCGCCGACGAGCACGGGGCGCCGGTCGCCGAGCTGGTGAAGGACCTCGACGAGGTCGTGCACCATGCGGTCCTGGCCGTAGGCGCCGTCGGCAGCCCACTCGGAGTCGCCGTGGCCGCGGGCGTCGAGGGCCACGGCGTGGTAGCCGGCCCGGCCGAGGGTCTCGCCGGTGCCCTTCCAGGCGTGTCGGGTCTGGCCGCCACCGTGGAGCAGGACGACGAGCGGCCCGTCGGGGTCGCCCCAGGCGTCGCCGGCGATCCGGACGCCCTCGTAGCCCGTCCACTGGTGCATCGGGTCGGGCGTGCCTGGGAGGCGGGTTCCTGCGCTCATGGGTGCGGCGTCCCCTTCCGACCGGCGTCCGCCCGTCGCCGCCGAACCTACGCGCCGTGGGCCGTCGCGCCGAAGTAGGCAACGCCGTGGGGCGCGGCGGGGCTGCGGCTGTAGCATCTCCGCCCGGAGGAGTACCCAAGTGGCCGAAGGGGACGGTTTGCTAAACCGTTAGGGGGGCGCGAGCTCCCGCGAGGGTTCGAATCCCTCTTCCTCCGCTGGACACCGTCAGCATGTGTCCGCGAGTGTCAACATGACCGCCTGACCTGGGCAAATGTGCCGGCGGGTGTCAGACGTTGTGTGGACGTTTCTGGAGCGTCGCCGCCAGGTAGCCGCCAAAGCTGCCTGGCGGTA
>JANPGL010000543.1:0-1848 GCA_031423915.1 Actinomycetes bacterium
ACGGTCGCCTCGATCAGCGCGTCGACGCCCTCGCTCGTCTTGCCCGACACGGGGAAGAACGCCACCGCCGTCGGAACGGCGGCGTGCGCCGCCGCCAGCTGGGTGAGCACCTGCTGCGGTGTCGCCTTGTCGATCTTCGTGATGACCACCGTGGCGCCCGCCGGCAGGCGCTCGGCGACCCAGGCGTCGCCGCGACCGAACGGCTTGGTGGCGTCGACCACGAACCACACGATGTCGACGCCGTCGAGCGCCTCCGTGGCGGTGGAGTTCAGCCGCTCCCCCAGGGCCGTGACCGGCTTGTGCAGCCCGGGCGTGTCGACGAACACGACCTGGGCGTCGGGCCGGTGCAGCACGCCGCGCACCTGGTGCCGCGTGGTCTGGGGCTTGTCCGACACGATCGACACGTGGGCGCCGCACAGCCGGTTCACCAGCGTCGACTTGCCCGCATTCGGTCGCCCCACGAGGGCCACGAAACCGGATCGCACGTCAGGCCCGCTCGGAGGTGGCGCGATCGCGGTCGTCGACCCGGTCGCCGTCGACCGGGGCGGTCACCGGCGACACCCGCACCAGCGCGATGCGCCGGCCGTCGAGCTTCTCGGCCTGGAACCGGTACCCGGCGTGCTCGAACGACTCACCTTCGGTCGGCACGTGGCCGAGCGTACCGAACACGAAGCCGCCCACGGTGTCCCAGTCGTCGTCGGGGAGGTCGAGCGTGAGCATCTCGTTGAGCTCGGCGATGGCGAAACCGCCGTCGACGCGCAGCTCGCCGTCGGGGAGCTGTTCGACGTCGGGCAGCTCCCGGTCGTACTCGTCGACGATGTCGCCCACCAGCTCCTCCAGGCAGTCCTCGAGCGTGACGAGCCCGGCGGTGCCGCCGTACTCGTCGACGAGGATGGCGAGGTGGAACTTCTCGGCCTGCATCTCGCGCATGAGCCGCGCCAGCGGCTTGGTCTCGGGCAGGAACTTGGCCGGGCGCGCCTCGTGACCCACCGAACCGGTGCCGCGGCCTTCGCGCTCGGCGCGGACGAGGTCCTTCGTGTACGCGATGCCGACGACGTCATCGATACCGGCACCGACCACCGGCAGGCGGCTGAACCCGTGCTCGATGGCGACGTCGAGCGCGTTCGTCACCGTGCTCGAGACGGACACCGTGACCATGTCGGGGCGGGGAACCATGACCTCGCGGGCCACCGTGTCGCCGAAGGTGATGATCGATTCGATGAGCTCACGTTCCTCGTCGGCGATCACTTCGTCCTCGACGGCGGCGTCGACGATGCCGAGCAGCTCCTGCTCGGACACGAACGGGCCTTTGCGCAGCCCGCGCCCCGGGATGATCACGTTGGTGAGCCCGATCAGGGAGCGAGACACGAGCCGGAGCGGCGCCGAGGCCACGAGCGCCGCCACCGGTCGCGCCGTCAGCAGCGCCGCCCGATCGGGCGACAGGACCGCCCACGTCTTGGGTAGCGCCTCGGTGGCCACGTAGAGAACGACGACGTTCACGACGAACGCCACCACGCTGCCCCAGGGGCCGAACACGTTGTACGCCACCGCGGAGGCGAGGAAGGCCTGCGCCGTCTGCGCGATGTTCACCGCCAGCAGCACCGGGTTGAGGTACTTCTCGGGCTTGCTGACGAGGTCGGCCAGCGCCCGGGCCGACTTCGACCCCGTCTCCTCGACCATGGTCTGCGCCCGGACGCGGCTGATGCGACCGATGCCGGTCTCGGCGAGCGCCAGGAACGCCAGGATGAAGACCAGGACCACGATGGCGACGAGCATCCAGGCGTCGATGGCGCCGAAGCCCGCCGCCAGCAGGTGCGCCGTCACACTTGCTCCTGCCGGAAGCCGGCC
>JANPGL010000544.1:0-14503 GCA_031423915.1 Actinomycetes bacterium
GCGAGCGCCCCGGACAAGGCGAGCGACACGTACTGGATGCGGTAGACGTTCACGCCGAGGGAGTCGCCGGCCGAGGGCATCTCGCCGCAGGACCGCATGCGGAGCCCGAAGCGGGTGCGCCAGACCAGCCATCCGATGAAGGGGATGAGGGCCACGGCGACGAGCTGCTCGAACTTCCAGCTGCCGAGGCCGCGCAGCACGCCGGCCAGGTCGGACACGATGACCCAGTGGCGCTTCTCGAGCTTCTGGAAGAACTGGCCGTCCTTCATGCCGGGGATGCGCAGCGTGAACACCTGGGTGTCGAAGCCGGGCGAGTTCGTCTCGGACCCGGAGCCGCGGCCTTTGAACAGCGAGCCGGCCAGGAAGCGGGCCCACCCGAACGCCAGCAGGTTGATCGCCACGCCCGACACGACGTGGTCGACGCCGAACGTCACCGTGGCCAGTGCGTGGAGCAGGCCGCCGATGGCACCGCCCAGCGCCGCGCCGAGCAGGCCGGCGATCGGCCCCCAGTGGTAGCCGAAGAAGCCGCAGCCCCACGTGCCGAGGATCATCATGCCCTCGAGGCCGATGTTGACGATGCCCGACCGCTCGGCCACGAGCCCACCGAGGCCGCACATGGCGATGGGCAGCATGGCGGAGATGGTGGCGGTGACGGTGAAGGCCGAGGTGAGGTCCTTCTCGCCCGAGATGGCCCGGACGGCGGACAGCACCATGAACACGCCGACGGCGATGACGAGCAGCCGTTGGCGTTTCGACAGGCCGGACCACCACGTGATGCGCTCGCCTGCTTCGGGAGCGGTGAGCACGGTGCTCACGACGTCGCCCCGGCGAGGGCGTGGGCGGCGGCGGACTTCTGGGCCGCCTCGTGGACGGCGGCGGCCTGGGCTCGCCGGCGGACCACCTCGTAGGCGATGACGGCCGACAGGATCATGGTGCCCTGCATGATGGTGCCCAGCTCCTTGGGTGCGTAGAGCGGCGGGTCGGGCAGCACCTGGGCCGCTCGTTCGATGAGGGCGAACAGGACGGCGGCCGCCGCGATGCCACCCGCCTTCTGGCGCCCGACGAGCGCCACGGCGATGCCGGAGAAGCCGTAGCCCAGCGGAAATTCGGACGTGTACTTGTGGGTGTCGTTGAGCAAGATGGGCATGCCCACGAGACCGGCCAGGGCACCGCTGATGAGCATGGTGCGCACGATCATCCGGCGGGGGTCGACGCCCGACACGAGCGCGGCGCCTGCGTTGGCGCCCGAGGCCCGCAGGTCGTACCCGAACCGGGTGCGGTTGATGACGAAGTGGAACAGGTACCCGACGATGGCCGCGATGACGATCCAGCCCCACAGCACGGTGCCCTTGGGCAGGTTGATGCCGATCCACGAGAGCGGTCGGTTGAGCGTCGGCATCCAGCCGGACGTCGGCAGTTCCTTCGTGCCGCGGGAGAACCCGCTCGCCACGAACACGCTCTTCCACTTCAGGAGCACGCCGATGATGCTGGCGGCGATGCCGTTCAACATGATCGTGGCGACGACCTCGTTCACGTTGCGGTAGGCCTTGAGCAGGCCGGCGACCGAGGCGTACATGGCGCCGATGATCATCCCGACGAGCATGATCACGGCCACGTGGATGGGGCCCGGAAGCGAGAGCTGGGCCCCGATGGCGGCGGCGCCGATGGTGGCCAGGCGGTACTGGCCGTCGACGCCGATGTTGAACATGTTCATCTTGAAGCCGATGCCCACGGCGAGCCCCGAGATGAACAGCGGCAGCGACTTGTTGATGATCACGATGATCGAATCGGTCTCGCTGGCGTAGCTGATCATCTTCCCGTAGGCCACGAGCGGGTTGTTCCCGCCCGCGAGCAGCGCCAGCGCCGTCACCACCAGCGCGGCGACGACGGCCGTGACCGGCGCGGCGAGCGCGTAGAACACCTTCTGGCGGTTCACGCCGTCACCTCCGCGTTGCGGGCACCGGTCATGTACTCGCCCAGTTCGCTCTTGGTGACCGTGGCCGGATCGAGCGTGGCCACGATGCGACCGCGCAGCATCACGAGCAGGGTGTCCGACAAACCGATCAGCTCCTCGAGGTCGGCGGACACGAGCAGCACGGCCAGGCCGGCCTGGCGGGCGTCGCGGAGCGCGTCCCACACGGCGGCCTGGGCGCCCACGTCGATGCCGCGGGTGGGGTGGGCGGCGACGAGCAGCTTCGGCTCGGACAGCATCTCGCGCCCGACGATGAGCTTCTGCTGGTTGCCGCCCGACAAGGCGATGGCCATGGTGTCGACGCCCGGCGTGCGCACGTCGAACTGTTCGATGACCTCGCGGGTGTGCGCCCGGGCCGCCTCGCGATCGATGAGGCCGCCGTGGCTGTACTGGTCGCGGTGCTGGTAGCCGAGCATCACGTTCTCCCACAGCGGGCTCGACATCAGCAGACCGTCGCGGTGTCGGTCCTCCGGGATGTAGGCCAGGCCCTTGTCGCGCCGCTCGCGCGTCGGCATGGCGATGAGATCGTGGCCGGCGAGCGTGATGGTGCCCGAGGTCGGCCGCCGGGTGCCGATGAGCACCTCGAGGAGGTCCGACTGGCCGTTGCCCTCCACGCCCGCGATCCCGACGATCTCGCCCTTGCGCACGCGCAGCGACACATGGTCCAGCTCGAGCTTGCCGTGAGCGATGTCGGCGGCGTGCTCGGGCGTGCTGGAACCGCTCGCCGGTGCGTGGCTGGCCAGGCTCACCTCCACGAGCTCGAGGGCGACCTCGTCCGTGACCGTCGAGGTGCGGGTCTCGGGGCTCGGCAGCTCGGAGCCGACCATCAGTTCGGCCAGCTGCTTGGCCGTGACGTCGGCCGGCTTCACCGACGTGACCGTGCGGCCGGCCCGGATGACGGTGATGTCGTCGGCGATGGCCAGCACCTCGTCGAGCTTGTGCGAGATGAAGACGATCGTCACGCCCTGCGCCGTGAGCTCCCGCAGGCTTTCGAAGAGCTCGTCGACCTCCTGGGGCACGAGCACGGCGGTGGGCTCGTCGAGGATGATGATCTTGGCGCCGCGGAAGAGCACCTTCAGGATCTCGACGCGCTGGCGCTCGCCGACCCCGAGGTCGCTCACGAACGCGGCGGGGTCGATCTCGAGGCCGTTCTCGCGGGCGAGGGTGCCGATGCGCTCGCGGGCCCCGGCGTCGTCGAGCTGCACGCCCTTCATCGGCTCGGAGCCGAGGATGATGTTCTCCCAGACCGTCAGGTTGTCGGCCAGCATGAAGTGCTGGAACACCATGCCGATGCCGGCGTTGATGGCGTCGCGCGGCGACTTGAAGTGGGTCTCGACGCCGTTGACGATCACCTGGCCCTCGTCGGGCCGTTGGGCGCCGTAGAGGATCTTCATCACGGTCGACTTGCCGGCACCGTTCTCGCCGATGAGGGCGTGGATGGTGCCGGGCTGCACCGTGAGGTTGACCCCGTCGTTCGCCACGACGCCTGGGAACCGCTTGACGATGTCCCGGAGCTCGATGGCGGGAGATGCAGAACGGGCGCCAGCATCGCTGCCGGCGCCCGTCCCTCGGTCGTTGGTCACGACTCGATTTCTACTCGATCGATCACGCCTTCGTCGGCACGACGATCTTGCCGCTGGCGATGTCGGCCTTGTAGCCGTCGAGCTTGGCCTTGATGTCGTCCACGTAACCACCGGTGGTGGCGTAGTCGACACCGCCGTCCTTGGCGGAGAACACCCGGGCGCCGCCCTTGAAGGTGCCGGCCGCTTGGGACTTCATCGTCTCGTACACGGCCACGTCGACGTGCTTGATCATCGACGTGAGGATGAACGGGGCGAGGTCGGCGGGCTGGGTGAGCGCCTGGTCGGAGTCGACACCGATGGCCCACACCTTCTTGCCCTTGGCGCTGAACTCCTTGGCCGCACCGAACAGGCCGTCACCGGAACCGCCGGCGGCGTGGAAGACCACGTCGGCGCCGTCTTCGTACTGCTTCAGGGCGATCGTCTTGGCCTTGGCCGGGTCGCTGAAGCCCGAGAAGTCGCCCGCCGGGGAGATGTACTTGGCGTCGATCTTGATGGCCGGGTTGGCCGCCTTGGCGCCCGCTTCGAAGCCGGCGTAGAAGTCCTGGATGAGCGGGATGTCCACGCCACCGATGAAGCCGATCGAGCCGGACTTCGACTTGAGCGCGGCGGCGGCGCCGACCAGGAACGAACCCTCGTTGGCCTTGAACACCAGGCCGGCCACGTTCGGCTTCTCGCTGGTGGCATCGACGATGGCGTAGTTGACGGTCGGGTTGGCGGCCGCCGACTTGTCCATCTCCTCGCCCCAGGCGAAGCCGACGCCGACGATCAGCTTGTTGCCATCGTCGACCGACTTCTTCAGCAGCTCGGCCGTGTTGGTGCCGGAGCGGACACCTTCGGTGACCGTGAAGCCGAACTCGGCCTTGGCCTTGTCGAGGCCGACGGCGGCGGAGTCGTTGAACGACTTGTCGCCGCGACCGATCAGGTCGAACAGGATCGCCATCTTGCCGGCCTTGCCGGCAGCTGCCGCAGCGGCCGTCGTGGCCGTGCCCGCCTTGGTGGTGGCGGTGTCACCGGCCTTCGTGGTGGCACTGGAGCCACCGCCGCTGCTGCTACCGCACGCGGTGGCGAAAAGCGCCATGGTGAGCCCGAGGCCCGCCGTGGCGACGCGTCGCTTCTGCATGTGAATCCTCCCCTTGGGTGGTTGGGTACCGGACGAGACTAGCCAGGGCGGTCTCGCTGGTGGGGTTCTCGCCATGGAACCGTCACACAGGCGACGCCGGCTCGTTGTACGGGCACAAACCGATCCACCAGGCGGGTCCCCGAACGGTGGCGGGCCGCTAAGTACCGTTGCGGCACCGTGCTTTTCCCCACCTTCCAGTTCGGCATCTTCTTCCCGCTCGTGTTCGTGGGCTCGTGGCTCCTGCGTCCCCGGCCGCGGCGCTGGAAGCTGTTCCTGATCGTCGCGAGCTACGTGTTCTACGCGTTCGCGTTCAAGGGGCACTGGACGCCGTGGGACGGTGCGCCGCTGGTCAGCGACGTCGACATGGCCGGCTTCTGGAAGCGGTGGCACTACCCGGCGCTCTTCGCGCTCGTGACGGTGCTCAACCAGGTCGTGGCGATAGGCATCCACGAGAGCCGGGGCCGCGCTGCCCGCAAGGTGTGGGCCACCGTCGGTGTCGTGGGCGACCTCGGCGTGCTCGCCTACTTCAAGTACTACAACTTCTTCCGCGACCAGATCGGCGGCCCGTTCAGCGGTTTGCCGGCCAAGCAGGTGCTGGTCCCGGTGGCGGTGTCCTTCTACATCTTCCAGGCGCTGTCGTACCTGATCGACATCTACCGCGAGCAGCTGCGGCCCTACAACCTGATCGACTTCGCCTGCTACCTGTCGTTCTTCTCGCACCTCATCGCCGGTCCCATCGTGCGGGCCAGCGAGTTCCTGCCTCAGCTGCACGAGCGCCCGGAGCCGCGCAAGATCGACGCGTCGCGCGCCTTCCGGCTGATCGTCGCCGGCATGGTGAAGAAGGTGGTGGTCGCCGACAACCTGGCCCGCTGGATCGTCGACCCGGTGTTCGCCAACCCGAAGGGCTTCGGCGCGCTCGAGAACCTGGTGGCCGTCTACGCCTACGCCGTCCAGATCTACGCCGACTTCTCGGGCTACACCGACATCGCCATCGGCCTGGCGCTGCTGCTCGGCATCCGCTTCCCGCCGAACTTCGACGCGCCGTATCGGTCGGTGTCGTTGCAGGACTTCTGGCGCCGCTGGCACATGACGCTGTCGCGCTGGTTGCGCGACTACCTGTACATCCCGCTCGGCGGCAGCCGGCGCGGCGAGCTGATGACGTACGTGAACCTGTCGCTCACCATGCTGCTCGGCGGCCTGTGGCACGGCGCTGATTGGAAGTTCGTCGTGTGGGGCGCCATCCACGGGGTCGGGTTGGCGGTCGAGCGGTTCTGGCGCGAGCGCCGCCGAGCCCTCGGGCACACGGAGGGGCCGACCCCGCTCGGCAAGGTCGGCGGGTGGCTGCTCACGTTCCACGTGGTGTGCTTCGCCTGGATCTTCTTCCGGGCGTCGACCTTCGGGCTGGCCGGCGAGATGATCGACCAGATCGTCGGCGGGTGGGGCTTCCAGAACGGGGCCGTCAGCCTCGTGACCCCCGGCGTCCTGGGCGTGATCGCGGTCATGCTGGCCAGCCAGTTCGTGCCGGCCGAGGCCGCCGACGGCAGCGTGCGCTGGTTCTCGCGCCTTCCCGTGGTGGCCCAGGGCGTTACCCTCGCCGTGGCGTTCTTCGCCATCGAACACCTGCGCCCCAAGGGCGTGGCCCCGTTCATCTACTTCCAGTTCTGACCGCCGATCCGTGACCATGCACTCGCCCGCCCCCCACCCCAGGCCACCGATGGCCCGGCCGCGTCCGGCGCGCGTCGGCGGCGATCTGCGCCACGCGCCGGCGCCCCCGTCGGGGAACCGTCCCCTCAGCGCGTTCGACGTGCTCGTCGTGGGTGTCGTGTGCTTCGTGGTCGCCGGGCTCCTGAACGCCCGCCACCTCGAGCGGATGGCGGCCGACCTGCCGACGTCGTCGAACCTGCGCAAGCCGGCCATGACCGTCAGCGGGTGGGTCGCCGACATCGCCGGCGTCTTCCAGCTGGATCGGGCGGGGCAGGCCATCGACGAACGGCGTCCCGGCGGCGCCGGTTTCACGCAAGCCGGCACCGAACAGCCGCAGACCAGCGAGCCCCAGACCAGCGACCCGACGGTCGCCGAGGACCCGACCGTCACCACCATCGCCGAGGCGGCGGTGACGACGGTCCCCGAACCCGACGTGAGCGCGCCGACGCTGCCGCCGGGACCCAAGGTGCCCACGGCTGCCGACAAGGCCGTCGTGTACATCGCCGGCGACTCGTTGGCCAAGGACCTGGCGGTGCCGCTGCAAGGCCTCGTGCAGGACACGGGCGTGGCCAAGGCGGTCACCAAGACCGAGGTCGGCACCGGGCTGGTGCGGCCCGACCGCTTCAACTGGCTCGCCCAGTTCCGCTCCGACATGTCGGCCCAGAACCCCGACATCGTCGTCGTCGAGTTCGGGGGCAACGACGCCCAGGGCATCCCGCTGGCGGGGGGCGACATCCAGTCGGTGCTCGACCCGCGCTGGGCCGTCGAGTACGGCAAGCGCGTCGGTGCGGCGATGGACGTGTTGAACGCCGGGGGCCGCAAGCTGATCTGGGTCGGCGTGCCGAACAGCCGCGACGAAGCCAAGAACGCCGAGTTCGCCGTCGTCCGTCAGGTGACCTCCGACGAGGCCAACAAGCGGGGCATCGCCTACGTCGACACCTGGGCGCTGTTCGTGAGCGCCGAGGGGAACTACGCCGACTACATCCTCATCGACGACGACCTCAAGGAGGTCCGTCAGAAGGACGGCTTCCACCTCAACACGAACGGCGTGAGCTACCTCGCCCGCGAGGTCCAGAAGATCATCGCCGCCGAGCTGAGCGCTCGGGGCGCGAAGCTCCCCGGCTGACGCCGCTACTGGCCGCGGCCGCGGTTCATGATGGCGTCGCGGCGGGCGGCCACGACGTCGGGGGTGAAGCTCTTGGCCCACTCGCGACCGTCGCGCGCCTCGGTCTGCCAGCCCTCGTGCTCGGCCCAGATCTCGGCGTAGGTGGCGCGGATCTGGCGCACGCCGGGCTGGTCGTTGCCGCAGATGTCGGCGGCCAGCTTCCGGCAGAACGGCAGCAGGTCGTCGTGGGCCACGACATGGTTCACGAGCCCGAAGTGGAGCGCCTCGTCGGCGGTGAGGAAGTTGCCGGTGAAGCTCATCTCGCGGGCCCGGCGCACGCCGATGGCCTGGGGCAGCAGCACCGTGAGGCCCCAGCCGGGCATGACGCCCACTCGGCTGTGGGTGTCGCCGAAGCGGGCCCGCTCGGACGCCACCAGGAAGTCGCAGTTCAGCGCCAGTTCCAGCCCCCCCGTGATGGCCACGCCGTTGATGGCGCCGATGAGCGGTTTGGTCAGCGGCGGGAACGGCGAGCGCGGCCCAGCGGGCTGCTCGGCGCGCGATGCCGTGCCGCGCGGCCCCAGGTTGCCGCCCGACGAGCCCAGCTCCTTCAGATCGAGCCCGGCGGTGAACGCCGGGTCGGTCCCGGTGAGGATGAGCACGTCGACGTCGTCGCGGCCCTCGGCCTCGGTCATCACCTCGGGCAGGCGACGCAGCACCTCGCTGGACAGTGCGTTGCGCGCCTCGGGCCGGTTCAGGGTGATGGTGGCGATGCGCTCGCTCACGTCCAGCAGCACGACGTCGGTCATGCGCCCGGACCGTACCCTGGACGGCTCCAGCGCCGACAAACGTCGGCTCGGCCGCGTCGCGGGCCGTCGGTCAGAGCTCGCCGTCGGTGTCGGCGGGGAGGTAGTCGAGCTTCAGGTCGCCGAGGCGCACCAGCATCGACGAGATCCACGCGCCCAGCGCGCCGAAGTGCTCGTCGAGGAGCGTGTTGGAGCCGTCGGCCAGCGTGTCCTCGGCCAGCTCGTACAGACCTTCGTACGTGACCTCGATGGCGTGGGCGACCCGGTCGCCCGGGCGGTCGGCGTACTGGATCTCGACGGTGGGTGCCGCCCGCTCCATCGGTTCGGCGCCGATGGCGGGGCTGGCCGGCGGGAGGATCGAGAGGAACTTCGCCGGGTCGGGCAGGAGCTCCAGCCGCTGCACGCGGAACACGATCTCGAGCTCGATCGCCGGGGCCTCCTCGAGCACCTCGTCCACGTACCAGCGCCGGTACGCGGTCTGGCTCCACGTCGGCCAGTCGAGCGTGACGTGGGCGACCACGCGCGGCGGCATGCCCTCGCCGGGCAGACCGTAGCTGGTCTCCCAGATGAGGTCGCCGAGCAGGATGTCGCTCTGGAAGTGCTCCTCGAACGCCTGCCGTTCCAGCAGGGCGGTCTCGAACGCTTCACGAAGCGCGCTGATGGCGTCGGTGAAGACGTGGTCGAGCATGGCGGGACGACCCTAGCGGTCGTTCACGCGTTGCGGCGCTCGTAGCGCCAGGCGCCGTCGCCCGGCATCCACAGTCGGTGACGGGGCCCGTCGACGTGCGGTTCGCCCGTGTCGTAGCCGACGTCGCCGTGCCACATGAGGATCGGCGTCTCGTCGACCTTGGCGGGGCGGGTGAGGTACCGCTCGACGGCGGGCGGCGCGGCGTGGAGCGCGTCGAGCGACGGGTACTCGGCGAGGTGGTGCAGCGTCACCCACGTGGGTGGGGCCAGCGGCAGGCGTTCGGCCACGGCATCCATCGGGGCCATCCAGCGGTGGTCGACGATCTCGTGCCCGTCGTGGCTGATGGGCCCGCCGTCCCACGGGGCGACGAAGAACCAGGTGGAGAACCGGCGCGGCGCCCCGTTGCGCACGGGCGGCGTCCAATGCGAGAACGGCACGAGGTCGGCGGCCAAGACCCGCACGCCGACTTCCTCGTCGGCCTCGCGGGCCGCCGCGCTGCGCGCTCTGGCCAGCTCGTCGTGGCCCTCGTCGGTGTCGTCGACGCGCCCGCCCGGGAACACCCACATGCCTGCGAACGCGCCGACGTCGCTGCGCTGGAGCAGCAGCACCTCGAGCCCGTCGGTGGCGTCCCGGGCCACGATGACCGTGGCCGCCGGGGTGACCGGTACGTCCTGGTGCGGCGCCGCCTGCTGTTCCCCCATCCCACTGAACGCTAGCCGCGGCTCGACCGACGGCGCCCGTTCGGGTCCGGACCGGGATGGTCGGGAACCGGACGGCCGGGTGCACACGTCGAATGGGCATGCGACGCCCTCGACCGTCCCGTCCGTCCCTCGCGCTGGCCGCCGCCGGCCTGACCGTCACGCTCGTCGGTTGCTCGTCGGGGGGCGGGGGAGCGGGACCGACGTCGACCCCCGCCGGGTCCGGCTCCACGGTGGCCCCGGCGGCCACGGCCACGACCTCGACCTCGACGGCGCCGACGAGCCGCCCGCCGACCGGGTCGAGCTCCACACTGCCGATCGTCGGGGGTCCGGGCAAGGGGCGCCTGCTCGCGACCGTCGGCAGCTGCGACGCCTTGCTGGCTCGCCTGAAGGACCTGGCGCTCGACCATGTGACGGCCTGGGGACTCGATGCGTACGGCGGCGGCTTCTACGGGCCGGTCCCGGCTGGCGCCGCGGCCACGACGGCGGCGTCGCGTGCGGCCCCCACCGACTCCAAGGCGTTCTCGGCGGCGGGTGGCGGCTCCGGCGGCAGCTCCGGGACGAACGTGCAGGAGCAGGGCGTCGACGAGGGCGACCAGGTCGAGAACGACGGCCGCCACGTCTACACGGTGCTCGACGGGCGCCTCCACATCGTCGACACGGTCACCGGAGAGGTGGCCACCGGGCCGATCGCACCGGAGCTCGGTGCACACCAGCTCGTGCTCGACGGCGACCGTCTCGTCGTCGTGTCGAGCGGCTGGGGTCCGATCGGCATCGGCGGCGGCGCCATGCCCTACTACGGCGGGGGCTACGGCACCACGACCGTGACCGTGCTCGACGTGACGAACCCGATGGCGCCGAAGGTCGCCGAGCAGCGCCGACTCGACGGCAGCGCTCTCGCCGTCCGATCGGCCGACGGCACCGTGCGCGTCGTCCTGTCCGCCACGCTCGGGGGCCGCCTCGGCTTCGTGCAGCCGGCCCAGGGCGGCGAGGACGTGGCGCGCAAGGCCAAGAAGCTCAACACCGAGGCCATCGAGGCGTCCACGATCGACGACTGGTTGCCGCGCTCCGGGGAGGCCGCCGTCGACGGCACGACCACCGGCGCCACCCCGGCCGTCGACTGCGAACGGGTCAGCCTGCCGACGCGCGACAGCGGTCTCGGCATGACCTGGGTGGCCTCGATCGCCCGCGACGGTGCCGTGCGCGGCTCGGCCGCCGTCGTCGCCGCCGGAGGGACGACGTACGCGTCGGCCGGCAACCTCTACGTGTCCACCACCGAGTGGCAGGACCCGACGGGCGACCCGCAGGTGCAGCCCGTGCGGCCCGTGCCGCCGCAGACGGCGATCCACCAGTTCGCGCTGGGCGACGGCGGTGCCGCCACCTACGTCGGCTCCGGGGTGGTGCCCGGCACCCTGCTGAACGCCTACTCGATGAGCGAGCACGAAGGCGTGCTGCGCGTGGCCACCACGTCGCAGTCACCCGACGGCTCGCAGGCGTCGTCGTCGGCCGTGCGCACCCTGCGCCTGCGCGACGGCGAACTGACCCAGCTGGGCGCCGTCACGGGGCTCGGTACGACCGAGCAGATCTACGCCGTCCGCTACGTCGGCCCCACGGCCTACGTCGTCACGTTCCGGCGCACCGACCCGCTCTTCGTGATCGACCTGCGCGACCCGGCGGCACCGAAGCTGGCCGGCGAGCTCAAGGTGCCCGGCTACTCGGCGTACCTGCACCCGCTCGGCGACGGCCGCCTGCTCGGCGTCGGTCAGAACGCCAACGACGACGGCCGCGTGCTCGGACTCCAGGTGTCGCTGTTCGACACCCGCGACCCCGCCAACCCGGTGCGCCTGGCCAACGTCGACCTGGGCGGGGCCAGCGGGGCCGAGTGGGACCCTCACGCGTTCCTCTACTGGGAGGGCACCGGAACGGCCTTCGTGCCGCTGCTCCCCTGGTGGGGCGGCCCCGATCAGCAGCCCGGCCAGCAGGGCCTGGCGGCGGTCACGGTCGACGGCGACACCCTTCGCCTGGCCGGCAACGTCACACCTCCCGGCGTGGGCCCCGGCAGCCCGCCGGAGGCGTACTACCAGAACATGCTGCAACGGGCGCTCGTGGTCGGCGGCAAGCTCGTGGCCCTGGCACCGACCGCCATGCGCATCGCCGACGTGCGCACGCTGGCGACCGAACGGGACCTGTCGTGGTGATCCCCGGCGCGGGTACGGTGCGCCCATGTCACTCGTCGAGGTCTCCGTCGTCGATCGCGTCGCTACGCTGACGCTCAACAACCCGGCCGAGCGCAACACGCTCACCGCCCCCATGGTCGCCGAGATCGTCGCCGCCGTCGACGCGCTCGAGGCCGACGAGGGCGTCGGTGCCCTGGTGGTCACCGGGGCCGCGCCGGCCTTCTGCGCGGGGGCCAACCTCGGCAACCTCCAGACCACCGACGGCCCCGGCCTGCGCGGCATCTACGAGGGGTTCCTGCGCATCGCCAACAGCCCGCTGCCCACGCTCGCCGCCGTCAACGGGGCCGCCGTCGGTGCCGGCATGAACATGGCGCTCGGCTGCGACGTGCGCCTGGCCGCCCGGCGGGCGAAGTTCGACACCCGCTTCCTGCAGATCGGCATCCACCCGGGCGGCGGCCACACCTGGATGCTCCGCCAGATCGCCGGGCCGCAGGCCACGATGGCGTCGGTGATCTTCGGCGAGATCATGGACGGCGCGGAGGCCGAGCGCATCGGCCTGGTGCACCGCTGCGTCGACGACGACCAGTTGCTGGCCGCGGCCCAGGAGATGGCGGCCCGCGCCGCCAGCGCCCCGCGCGAGCTGTCCATCGAGACGAAGAAGACGATCAAGGCCATGGGCACCATCACCGACCACGCGGCCGCCGTCGACCGCGAGATCGACCCGCAGGTGTGGAGCACGCGCCAGCCCTGGTTCGCCGAGCGCATCGCTGCACTCCAGCAGAAGATCTCGTCGAAGAAGTAGGGGGACACGACATGGGTGCGGTGCGCACGTTGGCCGACCGGTTCGTCGACGAGCGCAACGCGCTCGACCCGTGCCGGGCCACCGGGCTCGGGGCCCGGGAGTTCGATCATCTGCTCACCGACTACTCGCCCGACGGTGCGGCCGAACGCGACGCGCTGGTGCGCCGCACGCTCGCCGCGCTCGAGGGCACCGCCGCCGAGGACGTGGCCGACGAGCGCTGCGCCGTCCTGCTGCGCGACCGCCTGTCGCTCGAGGCCGACCAGTTCGACGCGGGCGAGCACCTACGGCCCCTGCGGTTGATCGGCTCGCCGGTGCAGACGTTGCGTTCGGTGTTCGACCTGATGCCGCTGGCCACCGACGACGACTGGATGGTCGCCGCGCACCGGCTCGACGCGGTGCCCGCGGCCTACGAGCAGCTGCGCGCCGCGCTGGCCGAGGGCATGCGCACGGGCCTGTTCGCCGCGCCGCGCCAGGCGCTCGCGTGCGCCGATCAGCTGGCCACGTGGTCGGGCACCGATCCGGGCCGCACCTCGTGGTTCGCCGGGTTCGCGGCCGCGGGGCCCGAGCGGCACCGCGCCGTGCTCGACGCCGCCGTGACCAACGCCGACCACGCCACGGCCGACCTGGCCGCCTGGCTGCGCGAGGTGTACGCGCCCGCCGCCGCCCACCAGCCCGACGCCGCCGGCGCCGATGCCTACGCCCTGTGGGCCCGCCAGTGGCTCGGTGCGCGCCTCGACGTGGCCGACGCCTACGCCTGGGCGTGGGAGGAGCTCGTGCGCATCGAGGCCGAGATGGCCACGACGGCCGACCGCATCCTGCCGGGCAGCACGATCGGGGAGGCCATGGCGCACCTCGAGACGCACGGCGAGGCCATCGAGGGACCCGAGAACCTGCGCGCCTACCTGCAGGACCTGATCGACCGGACGATCGACGAGCTCGGCCGCGAGGCGTTCTCGATCGCCGCGCCGCTGCGCCGGTGCGAGGCGATGCTGGCGCCGCCGGGCAGCGCGGCGGCGCAGTACTACACGACCCCGTCGCTCGACTTCTCGCGTCCCGGCCGCACGTGGAACCCGGTCGACGGGCGCACGCGCTTCCCGGTCTGGAGCGAGGTGTCGACCTGCTACCACGAGGCCGTACCGGGCCACCACCTCCAGCTCGCCCAGTGGGTCCTCCGGGCGCCCGAGCTGAGCGTGTACCAGACGACCACGTTCGTGTCGGGCAACGGCGAGGGATGGGCGCTCTACGCCGAGCGGCTCATGGACGAGCGCGGCGCGCTCGGCGACCCCGGGCACCGCATGGGCTACCTCGTGGCCCAGCAGCTGCGGGCCACGCGCGTCATCGTCGACCTGGGCATGCACCACGGCCTGGCGTTCCCCGCCGGGCAGCCGTTCCACCCCGGCGAGGTCATGACTCCCGAGCTCGGACGCCAGTTCCTGTTCGCCCACGCCGGGCGCGACGAGGCGTTCCTGCAGAGCGAGTGGGTGCGCTACCTCGGCTGGCCGGGTCAGGCCGTCTGCTACAAGCTCGGCGAACGGGTGTGGCTCGACGGGCGCGAGGCGGCGCGCCGGCGCGCCGCCGCCGAGGGCCGGGCGTTCGACCTGCGCGCCTGGCACGCCGCCGCACTCGACATGGGGTCGGTCGGGCTCGACGCGCTGGCCAGCGTCCTGCCCACGCTCGGCTGACCGCCGCCGGTGCGCACGTCCGGACCGACGTATCCACCTCGTCTACCGTGACCCCTCGAAGCATGGAGACACGACACACCCTCGTCGACGACGCCGCCCGGCGGGTGCGGGCCGGGACCTCGGTCGTGCTGCGGGGACCCGCAGGCATCGGCAAGACCGCGATCGTGCG
>JANPGL010000545.1:0-3895 GCA_031423915.1 Actinomycetes bacterium
CCCGGCACCCTCGTCCACGCCGCGCTCGGCCACATCGACTGGCGCGTCGCCGCCGTCTTCGGCGTGGCATCCATCCCGCTCTCCAGCCTCGGCGCCCGCACCGCCCTGGCCATGAACCCGGCACGCCTCGAGCGGATCTACGGCGCCGGGCTCCTCACCCTCGGCGTCACGCTCCTCCTCTTCGGCTGAACTGGTACCCAATATACCCCCATGGGTATATGCTCCGAGCAGAGACGTAGCGAGGAGGACGACCGATGACACGAGTCGTGGTGATCGGAGGGGACGCCGCTGGCATGTCCGCAGCGGCGCAGGCCAGCCGGGGTACCGAAAAGGTCGACCTGGTGGTGTTCGAGAAGGGCCGCTACACGTCGTTCGCCGCGTGCGGACTGCCCTACTTCGTCGGCGGGATCGTCCCCGACTCGACGAAGCTGGTCGCCCGCACGCCCGAGCAGCACCGCGCCAACGGCATCGACGTACGCACCCGGCACGAGGTCGTCGCCATCGACACCGACCGCCGCGAGGTCGAGGTCCGCTCCCTCGACGACGACCGCACCGTCCGCGAGCCGTTCGATCACCTCGTGATCGCGACGGGCGCCACACCCATCAGACCGCCGTTCCCGAACATTGACGCGCACGGAGTGCTCGGGATCCAGACGATCCCCGACGCCCTGGCGATCGACGAGATCATCCGCACACGCTCCCCCCGTCGCGCCGTCGTCGTCGGCGGCGGCTACATCGGCCTCGAGATGGTCGAGGCCCTGCTGCTGCGCGGCCTCGCCGTCACGGTCGTGGAGAAGCTCGCCCAACCGATGGCCACCCTCGACCCCGACATGGGCACCCGCGTCGCCGACGGGCTGCGGCGGCTCGGCGTCGACCTGCAACTGGGCGTCGGCGTCGCCGGCTTCGAGACCGACGCCGACGGCTGGGTCCGGCGCGTGGTCACCGACGCCGGTGCCATCGACACCGACCTCGTCGTGCTCGGCCTCGGCGTACGACCCAACGTGCGGCTCGCCGCCGACGCCGGCATCGCCATCGGCCCGAGCGGCGCCATCGCGACAGACGCCCGCATGGCCACCTCGGTCCCGGGGGTCTGGGCCGCCGGCGACTGCGCCGAAAGCTTCCACCGCGTCAGCCGACGACCCGTGTCGATCGCACTCGGCACCCACGCCAACAAGCAGGGACGCGTCGTCGGCCTGAACGTCGGCGGCGGCCACGCCCGCTTCCCCGGCGTCCTCGGCACCGCCGTCACCAAGGTCGCCACCCTCGAGGTCGGCCGCACCGGGCTGAACGAGCGCGAAGCGGCCACAGCGGGCTTCGACGCCGTTGCCGAGGTGACCGAGGGCGCCAGCCGGGCCCACTACTACCCCGACGGCGCACCGCTCGCGGTCAAGGTCGTGGCCGAGCGCAGCAGCGGCCGCATGCTCGGCGCCCAGATCGTCGGCGGCGCCGAATCGGCCAAGCGGATCGACGCCATCGCCGTCGCGGTCTGGAACGAAATGACCGTCGACGACTTCGGCCAACTCGACCTCGGCTACGCGCCCCCCTTCTCCCCCGTCTGGGACCCCACCCTCATCGCCGCGCGTCGCGCCGGCGACCTGGCCCACTGAACATCCGGGACGACACACCACGCAGACCCCGACGGGTGACAAGGGCACTCGGGCGCCGCAGCGAACGCTACGTTCGGGCACGACCCGAGGAGCCCACCGAGGAGAGCCGGGATGAGCTACTTCCCCTTGTCGAGCTCACAGGAGCACTGGCTGGCCAGCGCCGAACGGGTCGCGGTCGAGGTGCTGGCGCCGAACGCCGCCGACGTCGACCGCACCGGAACCTTCCCGCGACCGCAGCTCGACGCCCTGCGCGACGCCGGTCTGTTCGGGCTCCGCGCCGACCCCGCCCACGGCGGCGCCGGCGAAGGCCTGCTGACCACGTGCCTCGTAACCGAGGCACTGGCCAATGCCTGCCCGTCGACCGCACTGATCTACAAGATGCACCTCGAGAGCATCGAGATGATCTCCCGCGTGCCCACCACGGAACAGGCCACCTCGCTCCTCCCGAAGCTCGCCAGCGGGGAGCTCCTCTCGACCGTCGCCGGCAGCGAGTCCGGCCACCAAGGCGGCGCCTGGGCCGGCGCGGCCAAGTCGACCGTGGAAAAGGTCGACGGCGGCTACCGCGTCGCCAACATCCACAAGTCGTTCGTCACGGGCGCCGGCCTCGCCGACGTCTACTTCTTCATGTGCTCCCTCGCCGAGGAGGGCGCCCGGCCCCGCCAGCTGATGTTCCAGATCACGAGCGACGACCTCACCTGGACCGTCGACGAACCATGGGACGGGCTCGGCATGCGAGGCAACAACAGCTCCCCAATGACCTTCGATGGCTTCATCCCCGACGCCCGCCTGCTCAACCCCGACGAGGCACGGGTCGACTTCCTCCCCGTCGTGCTCGGCACCTACGCCGCCACCTACCTCGGGATCGCCGGCGGCTGCTACGACCGGCTCCACGCCCACATCGCCTCCACGACCCTGGCCGACGGCCGCCGGATGGGCGACGTAGAGACGATCCAGGCGCGCATGGCCACCTGCCGCATCGAGCTCGAACGCAGCCGAGCGCTGCTCTACACCACGTGCGCCGCCTTCGACGCCGGCCGCCATGGCGGCCCCCAGCCGTTCTTCGAAGCAAAGGTTGCCTGCGACCAGACCGGCACCTTCGTCACCGAGCAGGCCATGACCCTCGGCGGCGGCGCTGCCTTCGCCAAGCGACTCCCGTTCGAGCGCTACTTCCGCGACGCCCGCGCCGGGATGGTCATGGGCATCGCACACGACATTGCGCTCCTCAACGTCGGCCGCATGCTCTTCCCCAAGCCCAAGCCCGCACGCGACTGACTGAGCTTTGGCCCGTCGCTGCGTCCCGGCCGCCGCTCAGCAAAGCCTGTGCGACGGCTGAACCGAATGTCCGGGCGTTGCCGTGAGGGAGCACGTCTCGCCGGCGTCGCGCGAGGCCATGGATTGGTAGTCGGCGCCACCTATGCCGCTTCAGTCAGCGAGCCTTGACGCGAGGTCGGCCGTTCGTCCCCAGCAACGGACCCGATGCCAGATCCCTCCTTCGCCCGGGACCACGCAGCTCGACCGTCGCAGCAGCGGCGCTCGACCGGTCCTATCGCCGCCGTGGACATAGTCACCGGAGAGCTTCAGTTTCGTCAGACGCTGACGCTCTCGGAGCGGAATCCATCCAAGATTCCATCCAAGATTCTCGGCGGCACTGGCCGGTACAGAACGGCACTCGACGGACTGGCGAACCGTGTTTTCCCTGATCAGGCGTCACGAGGCGGCACTGGCCGGACGGTTGCGATCCGACTCTTAATCCGCAGGTTCTGGGTTCGACTCCCAGGGGGCGCACAAATCCGCAGGTCAGACATGGTCTCCCGGAAGTTGCCAGCCGGTTGATGGCGGGAATCAGACGCATCCAAGCGGAATCTGTTGCTCGTTCGAGCATGCTCCGTCGAAGATCCCGTCGGGCGACGGGTACGCGGAGTGGCGAAGTGCGCGAGCACCGGGCCGATCCAAGATCGCGTCCAGGCTTCCTGCGGCGCTGTCCCCGGCTGGGCGGGCACGCGCCTCCTCCCGAATGCGAGGGCACAGGGAGTGCAAGGAGTGCGCGGTGCGCTCAGGGCTCCGCGTGGCCAACGGCAACGGTTTGCGCCATGACCGGCGAACGCTCGGTCCTCGTACCCCGCCCCGTCGACCAACCCCGCGCCGCGCCGACGACGGGCACCGCGAAGCCGGCGGCGAAGAGGGTCGTCACCACGACCGACCGCTTGTCCTCGCGGCACGCATCGTTTGGGGGGCGGCTCCGTCAGTGGCGGGACGGTGCCTGGTGCGAGATCGGCATCGGCATCGGC
>JANPGL010000546.1:0-13518 GCA_031423915.1 Actinomycetes bacterium
GGATGGCCAGCGGATCCTCGGGTGTCGCGTCCGACGTCGTTGGCGGTGCGCAGCGCGCGTGCGTGCAGCTCGGCGGTGAAGACGGTGCCGTCGGCGCGCAGGTACCGCTTGTCCACCACGACGTCGTCGGTGGAGCCGTTCCGGAGACGGAGCAGGTAGGCCTGCGTGCGGGCCCTGTCGTCGGGGTGCGTGATGCCCGCTGCGCTCAGCTCGGTGAGCCGGGCCTCGCCCACGCCGACGAGCTCCCGGTAGGCGCGGTTGCCCGCCACCTGGTGGCCGTCGGGGTCGACCACCGAGACGGGAACGGGGAGCTCCTCGAACACGGTTTCCCAGGGCAGCGCGCGGTCCATCGCCGTTCCTATCGGCACCACCGGCCGTGGATGAACCCCGACCGGCCCCCCGGGTCAGGCCGATCGGTCGCGCTGCAGCCGGTCCCGTTCCAACACGGCGGCGACCAGGCCGGTCGTCAGACGGACGCCGTGCACGTCGGCAGGACTCCAGCGACGGGCCCGCGCGACGCAGCCGACGCCCAGTGCCCCGGCCATCGCTCCGGCCACCACGAACGGCACGGTCAGGAACGCCCGCGCCGCGCAGCCGAGCGGGTGGTTGGCGGGATGGGCGCCGTCGTGCGAAGCGAACTGGTCGTCGACCGCCACGGGCTCGAGCTCGGTGAGCATCCGCCGCCACGGATCGTCCGGTTCCAACTCCCGCGGTTCGGATCGGACGAACCCCTCGTGGCCGGGCACGGAGGCGCCGGCCAGGTTGAGCACGGTTCGGCCGTCCGGGCCGACGATGTCGACGAAGGCGTAGTCGGCGTCGGCCACGACGAGCAGCTGAGCGAGGACGTCATCGAGGTGGGCCACGAACGCTGCCGGGTCGAGGCCCAGCGCTCGGCCGGAGATCGACAGCAGGAACTCGTCGAACGGGTTGGGAGGCGGCGGCGAGGCGGCGGGAACCGGCACCGGCACCGGCCGCCGCGCCGACCGGCTCGCCGGTACGGTCGAAAGGAGCGTCACGTCGCCCGAGCCCGGAACGGCGTCGACGCCGGGAGTCGTCCCGGCCGCCGCCGACCCGTGCCGGGCGCGCCAGCACGATGCCAGGGCCGCGTCGAGCAGGTCGGGCCGGGCAGGCGACGACCATGCGACGCCGCAGACGGCGGTCCAGGGCAGCCCGGGGCGGCGCACCACGCCCGGGTCGCAGACCGCCGCCACGAGGTCGCTGGCCAAGCGCTCGGCGTCGGCCGCATCGGGGGCTCCCGGCAGCAGTGCCACGACGATGTCGTCGGCGAGCCGCACCCATGGAGCCCGGCCGGCCAGGACGTCGCGCACCGCGACGAGCGCCCGGTCGAGGGCGTCGGATCGCGCCGCCACGAGGTGGAGCCGGTCGAGGTCGAGCACGACGATCGCGCCCGCGGCGCGCGTGCCCACCAGGGCGTCGAGCGCGCCGGCCAGTGCGCTGGCGTCGACGGGGCGGAGGGCGGCGAGCGGTGGCATGGGACCGAAGGGGGCGGGGTGGACGCCGTTGGTGACGTCACGGTCAATGTAGGAGTGCGGCCCGGGCGCCGGTCCCGGCCACGGGCCACCGACTTACGGGGGTAGCGTGGGCGCCATGACCATCGCCGAGGAGTTCCGTCCGCGCCAGGCCGAGCTGTCCATCCCGATGCCCCCCACGTTCGCCACGGTCGAGGAGGAGCGGCTGCACCGCAAGCAGCGGCTCGCCGGCGCCCTGCGCATCTTCGGTCGCTACGGCTTCGGCGAGGGCGTCGCAGGACACATCACCGTGCGCGACCCCGAGCACCTCGACCACTTCTGGGTCAACCCCTTCGGCATGAGCTTCCGCCACATCCGGGTCTCCGACCTGATCTGCGTGAACCACCAGGGTGAGGTCGTCATCGGCACGCGGCCGGTGAACACGGCGGCGTTCGTCATCCACTCGGCCATCCACGCCGCCCGGCCCGACGTCATCGCCGCGGCCCACTCGCACTCGGTCTACGGCCGGGCGTGGTCGGCACTGGGCCGACCCGTCGACCCGATCACCCAGGACGCCTGCGCGTTCTTCGAGGACCACGTGGTCGCCACCGAAGGCGGCGGCAAGATCGTGCTGGAATCCGAGGGTGGGGCGGCCATCGCCAAGGCCCTCGGCCCGCACAAGGCGGCCATCCATCGCAACCACGGCATCATCACCGTCGGCGCCAGCGTCGACGAGGCGCTCTGGTGGTACGTGACCCTCGAACGCACGTGCCAGGTGCAGCTCATGGCCGAAGCGGCGGGCACGCCCGTGGTGATCCCGCCCGAGGACGCCCGCTACACGCGCGATCGCACCGGCACCGCGTTCGCCGGCTGGTTCAACTTCCAGCCGCTGTGGGACGAGATCTGCCGCACGGATCCCGACCTGTTCGACTGAGGCCCCGCCCGAGGGTGTCAGCCCTTCACGATGTCGTCGAACGTGTCGACGTCGCGCAGGGCCGGGAACAGCTTCCACCACAGGACCACGACGGCCAGGGTCGCCGCACCCCCGGTCACGATCGCGCCGACGAGGCCGATCACGCGGGCCGCCACGCCCGACTCGAACGCGCCGAGCTCGTTCGATGCGCCGATGAACACCTGCTCCACCGCCAGGACGCGACCGCGCATCTCGTCGGGCGTGGCCAGCGGAACAACGGTGCCCCGCACGAAGACGCTCACCATGTCGGCGGAGGTGAGTGCCGCCATGGCCAGGAACGCCACGGCGTACGTGTGCGTGAAGCCGAGCACGACCGTGGCCACACCGAACACGCCGACCGACCACAGGAGCCAGCGGCCCACCCGGCGCCGCAACGGCCGGGTGGCGAGCACGGCGGCCGTCACCGAGGCACCGATCCCGCCCGCGGCGCGCAGCCAACCGAGGCCGACCGCGCCCACGCCGAGCCGTTCGTCGGCGATGGCGGGGAGCAACGCCACCGCGCCGCCGAACAGGACGGCGAACAGGTCGAGCGAGATGGCGCCCAGCAGGATCGGGGTGCGGCGGATGAAGCGGAGGCCTTCCAGCGCGTGCGACACGGTGGCCCGCTCACCCGACTGCGGCGGGGCCGGCGGCAGGCGCACCCGCACCAACGCCAGGATCGACACGGCGAACACCGCACCGGCCGCCGCGAACGGCATCCACGGCGCCCCCGTGTAGAGCAGGCCGGCCGCCACAGGGCCGACGATCGTGGCCACCTGCCAGGCGCCGGCGTTGAACGCTACGACGCGAGACAGCGTCCCCTCGGGCGCCACCATGGCCGGGATGGAGCGGACGGCGGGTGCCGCGAACCCCCGGGCGATCCCGAAGAAGACGACGATGAGGAAGATCGGCCACACCGACGTGCGCCCGCTGGCTGCGTAGAGGGCCAGGCCACCGGCGCTGGCCGCCTCGCCGGCGAGGGCCAGCGAGCCGATCATCCGGCGGTCGAACCGGTCGGCCACCGATCCTGTGACGAGCACCAGGGCCGCCGTCGGGAGGAACTCGGCCAGGCCCAGGAAGCCCAGGTCGAGGGTCGAGCCGGTGAGGTCGTACACGTACTTGCCGAGGGCGACGGACTGGATCAGGACCGCCGTGAACGACAACCCCGTCGAGGCGAGGATCGAGCCGACCGACCGGTCCGAAACCAGGGCGCGCGCGGACATCGGAGCTGGTGGCATGGGCGGGCACGGTAGCGGTCCCATCTCGGACGACGCCCCTGCACGCCAGAGTCCGCAGGTCAGCCGATAGGTTGCCAGCACCGTGAACGACGCATCGCTGGGCGGACGATCGGTGGCCGTCGGTGCCTCCGTGTGGGGCGGGCCACCCGATACGGGCGTTCGCCCCGGGTTCGTCGGCCCCCTGGCCGCGCTCACCGACGACACGTTCGAGAGCGCCCTCGATGCGCTCATCGCCACGGGCGACCCGGTGCTGGCGCTCGCCCTCGGCACGGACGCGGCACTCCGGTGGTTCTCGGCGGACCGCATCGAGGTGGGCAGCGCCGAGCGGGGCGCCGCGCCGCCCGATCCCCACACGATCGTGGTCGACCTGTGCGACGGGCAGAGCCGGGCACTGCACCTGCGGCGCGCCGGCGAGCCGTTCGCCGCCGACGAGATCCAGCTGGCCCGGTCGTTCGCCCGGGTCCTCGGCATGACCGTGCGCTTCCTCGACGTCGTGGCGACCGAGCGGGCGCTCCGGGCCCACACGGCCCAGCAGGCCGTCGAGCTCGAGGAACGCCAGCAGTTCACCGAGCGGCTCCTGCGCATCCAGCGCTCCATCGCCCGTCGGGCGCCGCTGGACGCCGTCTTCGATGCCATCGTCACCGGGGCGCGCGACCTCCTCGGCGACGAGATCGTCGGGCTGCGGCTGCGCGACCCGAGCGATCCCGAGCACCTGATGCTCGTCGCTCACGTGGGTGTGCCGGACGACCTTGTGCCGGCCCTGCGCAGCCAGTCGATCGATGTGGGTCTCGGCGGTGCCGCGTACCGCACGGGACGACCGGTTTCGAGCATCGAGTACGAGCACGACGAGCGCGCCATGGGTGCCTTCGTCGGTTCCGGGTTGCAGGCGGGCATGGCCGTGCCGATCTATGCCGAAGGTGAGCTGCTGGGCAGCCTCACCGTGGCGACCGGGTCCCCACGCGTCGCCTATGCGCCGCACGAGGAGGAGCTGCTCGTGTCGCTGGCCGAGCACGTGGGCATCGCGTTGGCCAACGCTCACACCCTCGATGCGTTGCAGGAGGCACTGAGCGACCCGCTCACCGGCCTGCCCAACCGGGCCCTGCTCATCGATCGCCTCAACCAGGCGCTCGACCGGTCACGGCGCAGCGGGAGTCGGGTGGCCGTGCTGTTCATCGACCTCGATCGCTTCAAACACGTGAACGACAGCCTGGGTCACGCCGTCGGCGACGAACTGCTGTGCGTCGTGGCGAACCGCATCCGGGATGCTGTGCGCGACGCCGACACGACGGCGCGCCTCGGTGGCGACGAGTTCGTGGTGGTGCTCGACAACATGTCCGAGCTCGACGCCGCCCACGCCGCGCAGCGCATCCTGGTCCGCGTGCGGGAGCCCGTGGAGCTCGCCGGTCGGGCGTTGTACGTGGGCGCATCGGTCGGCATCGCGCTGGTGGGCGACCCCGACGACGACGCCGAGATCGTCATCCGCCACGCGGACATCGCCATGTACCGGGCCAAGGCGGCCGGCAAGGACCGCTACGTGCTGTTCGAGGAGAGCATGCACGCCGACGTGGTCGAGCGGCTCGAGCTCGAGGCGGAGCTGCGGGCGGCGGTCGGGGCCGGCGAGATCGACGTGCACGTCCAACCGGTGATCAACGTGCGCACGGGCCGGCTGCACGGCGTGGAGGCGCTGGCGCGCTGGACCAGCCCGACGCGCGGCGTCGTGCCGGCGCCGGCGTTCGTGGCGCTCGCCGAGGACTCGGGCAGCATCGTCCAGCTCGACCGGTGCGTGATCGCCAAGGCATGCCTGCTGGCGGCGCCCTGGCGCGACGTCACCACGGGCGAGGGTCTGGCCCTCCACGTGAACATCTCGAGCCGTCAGCTCGAGACCTCCGACTTCTCGGCCTTCCTCGTCGGCACGCTCGAGACGTGTGGCCTCGAGCCGTCGCGGCTCGTGCTCGAGATCACCGAGAGCCAGCTGATGCGCGACGCGCCCGTCACCGTCGATCGGCTGCACGCGCTGAAGGCGCTCGGGGTGCGGCTGGCCATCGACGACTTCGGCACCGGCTACTCGTCGTTGGCCTACCTCAACCAGTTCCCGGTCGACATCTTGAAGATCGACCGCTCGTTCATCAACAGCCTCACGGGCCCGCCCCAGGGGGCCCGCATCATCCAGGCCATCCTCCAGCTCGCCCGGGCGCTGCACATGGACGTGGTGGCCGAAGGCGTCGAGACGGCGGCCCAGGCCGCAATGCTGAGCGACATGGGGTGCGAGCTGGCCCAGGGCTTCCACTACGCCCGGCCGGTCCCTCCCGGCGCCATCGGGTCGCGCTGGACCGGCGCGGTGCGCTGACCGGGCGACGGGGGTGCGTCGCGTGGTCTGATCGTGGCCATGAACCGCGCTGTGAACCCTGGACGCCTCGCCCCTCCCGCCGCCGCATACAGCCACTCGGTGCTGACCGAACACGCCGAGCGCTGGCTCCACACGTCCGGTGTGGTGCCGACGAGGCCCGACGGCCCGGTCCCGGTGGGCATCGAGGCGCAGGCCGCCACCGTGTGGGACAACATCGCCGCCATGCTCGACGAGGCGGGGATGACGGCGAGCGACGTGGTATCGGTGACCACCTACGTCGTGGCGGGGAACGAGCTGGCGCCGGTGATGGCGGCGCGGGACCGGGCGATGGCGGGCCACCGCCCGGCATCCACGCTCGTGATCGTTCCCGCGCTGGCCCAACCGGCGTGGCAGATGGAGATCTCGGTCATCGCCGCACGCTGACCGGGCGCAGCCGGCACGCTTGCGGACGCCGGGCGATCACTCGCAGGCGATGCCGTTGCCGTTGCCGTCGAGGGCGTCGCGGTAGCCCGGTGCGCCCCGCGGGATGTTGCTCACCCCGCGCCGAGCGGCGTCCGCGCAGTCGAGGTAGTACGGCACCGTGGTGGGCGTCGAGAACTCGACCGGCGGGGGCGGGGGCGACCAGGGCGCCACCGTGACGCCGGCGCATTCACCGTTGAGCAGGCTGCGCGCCCGGTCGGCCTCGGCCCGATCCATCGACAGGCCCCAGCGTCCCTTCACCCCCAGGTAGTCGGCCAGGTAGGTGCAGCGCTCGGCACCATCGGGCAGCCAGCCCGTCAGGTCGCGGTCGCCCTTGGCTCTCACCGAGGCGGCGGAGGCGAGGCGAACAGTGCGGCGATCGGCGACGTCGGCGAGGAAGGCGGCGCGCTGGCCCGGTGTCCACGTCGAGGCGCCCGATCTCCAAACCTCCCGTAGCGACACCGTGCGGTCGAGCGTCAGCGACGCGGGGTCGTCGGTGGCGGCGCCGTCGTACGCGGACACCCAGCTCCCCGCCACGATGCGACACCCGTCGTCGGGTGCGGTCTGCACGGGCGTGAGGCTGTCGCGCCGCAGCACGAGGGTGCGCACGTCACAGCCGTCGGGCGACGTGGCCGGCTCGACGGGGAACTGGGTCACGGCGAAGCCGCTCGTGCGCTCGGCGGCCACCGGGACGGCGGCGAGCACGTCGGTCCCTGAAGTGCCGGGCGCGGTGGTGGGGGCCGGCGCGGTGGTGGCCGTGGCCGTGGTGGGCGGCAGGGTCGTGGCGGGCAGGGTCGTGGCGGGCAGGGTCGTGGCCTGCAGGGTCGTGGCGGGCAGCGTCGTGGCCGGTGCGGTCGTCGCTGGGGCCAGGGTGCTGGGTGTCGGCGACGCGCTCGTCGCACTCGCCGCTGCGGTGGCCACTGACGAGGTGTCGTCGTTGCCCTTGTTGGCGTACACGCTCACCGCGGCGGCCGCCGCGAACAACACGGCGGCCCCGCCACCGAACTTCGCCCATCGTGGTTGGCGAGCGAGTAGCCCCCCGGTGCGCCGGGCCTTCGTCGGCGATGCGCCCGTGGTCGTCGACCCGGCGATGGCGGCAGCGCTGGCGGCCGAGGCGGCCGCAGTGCCGACCGTCGGGGCGGCGCGCTCGGCCGCAACGCGCTCCGACGGCAGCGCCTCTTCCGGTGCGAACAGCGACGGCTCGGCGTCGTCGGACGGCCCGGGAGAGGCGGCCGTGACGGTCTCGGTCGCCGCCGCGTCCGTCAGGGGCTCGGGCACTGGCTCCGGGTCCCAGGTGCCCTCTGGCCAGACGCCGACGGGGACGATCACATCCGGGTTCACCCGGCGGGGCCGCACGGGTTCAGCCGCGAGCAGCGAGTCGTCGGCCAGCGAGTCGGGTACCGCCGGGTCGGCGACCACCGGGTCGGCGACCGGCGCGGGCGGAGCGAGTTCGTTGGACAGCGGAGGTCCGCTGGGCGGGGGCAACGCCCCGGCGACCTCGTTGGATGACGGCGACGACATTCCCTTCAGTCTGCCGCACGCGGGCCGTGTTCAGGTGGCAGCGCTACGCGTTCGTGCGTCCGACGAACCTGGTCAGCCGAGGAACACGACGTCGAGGAGGGCCACCAGGGCGCCGAGATGGGGACCGAACGACGGGGAGGGCGAGGGTGGCGTGCCCAGCCCGACGACCGCCCGGCGCAGCGCGTGACGCAGCGCCGCCACCGTGCGCCGCTGGTGGGCCCCGTCATCGGGTTCGGCCGGCACGAGTGCGACCGGGACGTCGATGCTGCGGAGCTCGTCGGGGCGCAGGGCGCGTACGAGCTCGCCGTCGAGCAGGGCGTCGGCCACGTCGTCGTCGACCCCGGCGGCGGTCAGGCGGGCGCGGGCGCGTCGGTCGATCTCGGGGTCGTCGCCGGTCGCCGGCCAGCACAACACGACCTGCGCGACGAGCGTGGGGTGCTCGAGCGCCAACCGCAACGCGGGCGTGCACCCGTTCGACGCCGCCACCAGGCCGACCGGTTCGCCCCTGCCGACGAGGGTCACGGCCTCGAGCAGCGTCGCCGTCTCGTCGTGCCACGAGCGCGGGCGGATCGTCCGATGTGGGGTGTGCACGGACCAGCCGAGCGCGCACAGCGCCGACGTAACGCCCGGTCCGTCCCAGAACTGCTCGGGCCCGACGTCTTCGTACAGCCCGCCGCTCACGAGCACCAGCGGCATCGACCGGGTCATGCCAGCCGCTCGAACAGCCGGGCCGCCTGCTCGGCCGCCTTGGCCCGCACCTCGTCGAGGTCGACCCGGGTCGGGCGGCCGTCGCGCACGAGCACCTCGCCGTCGGCCCGTGTGACGTCGGTGGCCCGCACCCCCGGCGTGAACGCCAGCCGCCACGGATCGTCGACGTGGTCGTAGCTCCACGTGACCCGATCGTCGACCGTGTCGGGGAACAGGTCGGCGCCGTTGGTCAGCCACGACCAGGGTGCGTCGGGCGAGGCGAGCACGTCGTCCTCGCGCAGGCGCACGTAGGCCAGACGGAACTCCTCGAGCATGTCCGCCCCGATGCCGTCGGTGCCGAGCACCACTCGGTTCGGTCGATTCGCCGGTCGGGCGTAGCCGACCGCGTTGTTCATGTTCGAGCGCGGGTTGTGGGCGATGGTGCCGGGCAGGTCTCGATCGAGGTGCACGCAGTGCACGAGCAGCCAGCGCTCGTCTGCGTACGCGGCGAGCCGGGCCCCGGCCGCACGGTCGACGAGGCCCTCGGCCACGTGGACGTGGACGCCCACGCCCAGATCGGCCGCCAGTCCGGCTGCGGCTTCGATGGTCTCGTCGCTGCACGTGAAGGCGGCGTGCAGGCCGACCCGACCGCGTCCCCCGGCGCGAACGAAGCGCTCGCACTCGGCCAGTCCCCGCCGGGCGGCGTCGGTCATGCGGGCCGGCGGCGCCTCTGCGCCGTTCGAGAGCCGGCCGGCGTCGTCCCAGCGGTCGGTGACCCCGTAGGCCACCTCGACACGCACGCCCACGGCATCGCATGCCTCGGCGAGCACGTCGAGGCTCCCCTCGATGGCGCCCGGGCTCTCGTGGTGGTCGACGATGGCGGTCGTGCCGCTCAGCAGCGCCTCGGTGGCGCCGAGCATGGCCGACCAGCGGAGCATGTCCAGGTCGAGCGCCACATCGAGCCGCCACCACACCTGCTCGAGGATGGTCAGGAACGACGTCGGCGTGGCGGGCGGAGCCGGCATGCCGCGAGCGAGTGTCGAGTACAGGTGGTGATGGCCGCACACCAGGCCTGAGGTCGTCGCTCCCATCGGCTCAGTATGGTCGTTCTCAAGAGAGGGTATGCGAACGACTGCGTCGCTCAAGGGCCTGTCTGGCGTTCCGATCTTCTCGGCGATGAACACCGTGATCGAGGAGCTTCGGGCCGAGCTGCACCTGCTGGTGCCGCTGGTCGACCCGTTCGGACTGGCTCGTTCCGTGCGCGTCGACTTCCAGCACCGCATCGCGGCGGCGTGCGACCCCGATCAGCTGTCGCTCATCGCATCGGAGCTGCTCGAGCTGACCGACTCCATCGCTCTCGATGCCATCGAGAACGGCGAGCCCGTGCGGTTCGAGCGGGCTTGTCTGGCGGGCAAGGAACTTCGGATCCTGCTCATCGCGCTCGCCTTCACCGGCTGATCCGTCGCCGGCGATCAGCGCGACGGGCGGGCGACCCAGGTCGCCCACGGCGGGGGGCTCAGGTCCTCCACGCGGGGCACGGGTAGCGCCTCGGCGCCGTCCTCCAAAAGCGTGCGGCCCGCTGGCCACGACGGGACCAGAGCGTCGACGCGAACGCCCGGGGTGGCCGGACCCGTCGTGTAGAGCGCGAACCCCCGCGAGGCGATGGTGCGGATCATCACCTGCTGGCCCCGGGCCGCCTGCCGGCGTCGTTGCATCGAGCGGGCCATGAGCCACGCCACGAGGCCCAGCGCCGCGAGCGCCAGCACCAGGCCCAGACGGCCGTGGAGCGCCTCGTTCATGTCGTCGAGGGGGCTGGTCCCGTTCGGTGCGGGGCCCACCAGCGCATCGATGGGATCGGCGGTGGCGGCGGAGCCGGCGAGCGCAAGGAGCATGCCTTCAGCGTGTGCGGGAACCCCTGATCCCACCCGGTGGAGCGCGCCGGTACTGGACGCCATCTTGACGTACGGGACGCGGGCCCGGCGCCCGGCGCGCGACGCCGACCGCCCACGGCGACCCAGCGCGCCCGGCGCGCCGCAGCGTCGGTCGGGTGTCAGTCCGCGTCGGTTGCGCCGCGCTTCATCGGCAACGTGGTACGCCAACGGCCGTCGCAGGCGTGCAGCGCTGCGGCCACCGCGCCGGCAGTCGGCACGAGGCCGATCTCGCCCACGCCCTTGATGCCGTAGGGACTGTTGGGCTGGGCCGACTCGACCAGCTCCACCTCGATGGGAGGCACGTCCTTGGCCCGCAGGATGCCGAGCGAGCGCAAGGTCATGTTCGTCGGGAACGCGGTCTCGGGGTCGCTGGGGAAGTCCTCGGTGAGCGCGTAGCCGAGGCCCATGTGCACGCTGCCCTCGATCTGGCCCTCGCACAGCGTGGGGTTCACGGCGCGCCCCACGTCGTGGACGGCCACCACCCGGTCGATGGCCTGCGTCCCCGGATCCATCACCACGAGCTGGGCGGCGTACCCGAACGTCGAGTGGATGGTCGGGTGCTCGACGCCGGGTTCGCCCAGATGCTGCGTCCAGTCGACGCGGTACTCGCCCTCGTGGTCGACGTCGGGGGCGCAGGAGGCCGCCCGGGCCGCCTCGCACGCCGCCTTCACGGCGCCGGCGCCCATGAGCGTGCCGCGGCTGCCCGTGGTCTGGCCGAGACCGAGCTCGCGGGTCGTGTCGACGATCACCTTGATGCGCTCGGGGTCGATGCCGAGCTCCTCGACGGCCACCTGCAGCGCCACCGAATGCACGCCCTGGCCCATTTCGGTCCAGCCGTGGCGCACCTCGACCGACCCGTCGTGCGAGTTGAACCGCACGACTGCTCGGGTGATCTCTTTGAACCCGTTGCCGAGGCCCGAGTTCTTCAGGCCCAACCCGAGACCGACGGCACGGCCCGCCGCCACGGCGACGTCGTAGTGGGGCTTGATGCGGTCGAGGCAGGCCTCGGCGCCGAGGCAGCCGTCGTCCATGATCTGGCCGGGGCCCCAGACCTCGCCGGGGTGGATCACGTTGCGCTTGCGGATCTCCCACCCGCTCAGCCCGGTCGCCTCCGCCAGGCGGTCGAGCACGCCCTCCATGGCGAACTGGGCCTGGTTGGCGCCGAAGCCGCGGAAGGCGCCGCACACGGGGTTGTTCGTCCGGGCCGCGATCGCCTCGACGTCGATGGTCGGCAGGCGGTACGGACCCGACGCATGGCCGGCCATGCGTTCGAGCACCTTCATGCCGACCGAGGCGTAGGCGCCCGAGTCGCCCACGGCGCGCACCCTCAGCGCCGTGAGCCGTCCGTCGCTGTCGCACCCGGCCGTGTACACCATGCCGATGGGGTGCCTCTTGGCGTGCATCCGCAGGCTCTCCTCACGCGAGATCGTGATCTTCACCGGCCTCTGCAGCAACCACGCCGACAGCGCGGCGTGCCCCTGCGTGACCATGTCCTCCTTGCCGCCGAACGCACCGCCGTTCGACACCAGCTCGACGGTCACCTGGTCCCGGTCGAGCGCCAGGAGCTCGGCGATGTCGTTGCGGTCGTCCCACACGCCCTGGCCGCCCGAGTAGACGTGGAGCGTGCCGGCCGTGGTGTCGGGCACGGCGAGCGACGACTCGGGTTCGAGGAACGCGTGCTCGATGCGCTGCGACTGGAACGTCTCGTGCACCACGTGGGCGCTGGCGGCCAGCGCGGCGTCGACGTCGCCCCCCAACTACACCGAACGGGTCAGCCCGGTGGAGTCCGTGCCCCACACCGCCCCCGGCGCGTCGGGTTCGATGGCGGCCACCGGGTCGGTGACGACGGGGAGGACGTCGTAGGTGACCACCACGAGCTCGGCGGCGGCGCGGGCCTGGCGGCGGGTCTCGGCCACCACGATGGCCAGCGCGTCGCCCGCGTAGCTGGTGCGCCCGCCCACCGGGATCAGCAAGGGCCAGTCCTTGTGGATGAGCCCGTGCCGCAGACGACCCGGCACGTCGGCTGCGGTGTGGACGGCGATCACCCCCGGCGCTGCGAGCGCGCCCGACACGTCGACGGCCAGCACGTCCGCCCGGGCGTGCCCGGTGAGGTGGAGTGCGGCGTGCAACGTGCCGGGGATGCGGAGATCGTCGACGTAGCCGCGGTCGCCGAGGCAGAGCTCCCGGGCCTCGTACTTCATGCCCCGGCTGCCGACCCCGCCCGGCCGTTCGGGGGTGAGCTCCTTGCCCTGGGCCACGGCCTCGATGGCGTCCAGCACCTTCACGTAGCCGGTGCACCGGCACAGGTGGGCACCCAGGTGGCGGCTCATGTCCTCGCGGGTGAGGTCTGCGCCCTTCTTGTCGACCTGGGCCTTGGCCCGCATGACGATGCCGGGGATGCAGAACCCGCACTGGAGGCCGCCGCAGGCGGCGAAGGCGTCGGCATAGCGCTGCCTCTCGGCGTCGTCGACCCCTTCCAGCGTCACGATCGACTTCCCGGCCACCTTGGTCAGGGGTTGCTGGCAGGACACGACGGGCTTGCCGTCGACGAACACCGTGCAGCAACCGCACTGACCCGACGGCGAGCAGCCGTCTTTCGGCGAGGTCACGTCGAGCTCGTCGCGCAACGCCGCGAGCAGGTGTTGATGGTCGGCCTGCACCGTCACCGCCCGCCCGTTGACCGTGAGTGCGACGGTGGTGGGGACGTCGGTCGGCACGGGCGGCCTCCTCGGCTCGTCGGACGCCGTCGGTGCGACGTTCCTGGGTTGTACGGATTGTAAACGCGTCGCGACCGTCCGTTCCGGGGTGCGGGCGGCAAAAACGGCGTGGGGGCCGGCTCGCGCCGCCCCCCACCTCGTCAATCCGTCAGCCGGCGTACATGCCGGCGTCAGGGTCGTGCTAGCTGACCGCCACC
>JANPGL010000547.1:0-3597 GCA_031423915.1 Actinomycetes bacterium
CCCCCCGCCCGGGGGGGGGGCCGCCCGGGGCCGCCCGCCCCTCGCTCGTTCTCAGGCGGCGCGCGGCGTGGCGAGCAGCGACGCCACCGACGGGCGACGCGACATGGCGTGCAGCCAGCGTTGGTGCGCGATCACCGCCGCGCCCGGGCCGGCGTGGACCCGGCGATGAAGGCCGTTCGCGGCGCACATGGCGTCGACCTTGCGAGCCATGGCGGCGTAGTGGGTGTGGGGCACCTTGGGAGCCAGGTGATGCTCGACCTGGTAGCCCAGGCCGCCGGTGAGGAACGTGAGGTAGGCGCCCAACGGGCCGCGACCGACGTGCACGTCGACCGTCGTCGCCAGCTGGTGGCGCACCATGTCGTCGCCGCGCAGGCGCACGTCCCGATCGGTGAAGTCGGCCTCGCCGACCGCATGGGCCACCTGGAACACGACGGCGAGGGCGAAGCCGACCGCCCACGAGCAGGCCACGTACCATGCGAGCACGGCCAGCACCGGGTGGAAGAGCATGGGGATCACGAGCGCCCAGCCGACGTGGACGAGCTTGCCGGCGGCGAGACGAGCGAGGTCGCCACCCGTCGGCTTCGAACGGAAGCGCTGTCCGCCCATGCCTCCGACCGCGAGTGACTTGATGTCGGACGCCACCAGCCACTGGAGCGTGAGGAAGCCGTAGAGGGGCCACAGGTACACGTGCTGGGCCCGGTGCCACGGCCGCCACTCCTGCGTCGGGGCGAGGCGGGCGAACGGTGCCTGGTCGATGTCGGTGTCGACGCCGACGACGTTCGTGTGCCGATGGTGGAGATCGTTGTGCTGAAAGCGCCACAGGAGCGAGCTCGCCCCGAGTGCGTCGGCCGTGTAGGCCAGCGTTCGGTTGGCCCCGCGGCGACGGGCGAACGAGCCGTGGTTTGCGTCGTGCATGATGCCGGTGGCGGTAGCCAGCAGGCCGTGCACGAGCAGCACCGCGAACGCCACACGAGCCCACCACGGCACGTGGGCCACGACCAGGCCGGTGTAACCGACCACGTCCATGGCCACGATCACCAGCGCTTTGGCGTGCAGGCGCCTCCGGGCGGAGGTGAGCTCGGCAGCGGTGGGCAGGACGGCGGCGAGCAGTCGCCCGGCTGATGGAGATGAAGGCATGTAGATGACTCATCGACATCTTGACGCAAAGCTTGAGGAAGCGTGCGTCGGGCTGCGGCACCGCCCGAAGGCCCACGGGTAGCGTGGCCGACCATGAAACCGTCCGACCTGGGCCTCTACCGCAGCGTGTCGTCCGTCTCGCTCTCGCCGGACGGTGTCACGGTGGCCTTCGTGGTGACCGCCGTCGACCTGCCCGGCAACCGGTACCGAAGTCGGATCTGGCTCGCCCCCGCCGACGGGTCGGCCCCCGCGCAGCCGCTCACGGGTGGCGACGCCGACAGCTCGCCGACCTGGTCGCCCGACGGCCGCCGGCTGGCGTTCACCTCGGACCGGGGTACCGACGAGGCGAAGCACTCCCTGCACCTCGTCCCGGTGAGCGGCCCCGGTGAGACGATCACGGTGGCCACGGGTGCCGAGGCGTTCACCGCGCTCACCTGGTCGCCCGACGGCATCTGGCTGGCGTACGTCCAGCGCGCCCGCACGGCCGACGCCGAGATCACCGACCCGAAGGCGCGCCCGCCGCGCCGGATCACGCACTTCTTCACCCAACTGGATGACGTCGGCTGGACCGTCGACCGGCCGCGGCACCTGTTCGTGCTGCCCGTCGACGGCTCGCTGGCGCCCCGCGACCTGACGCCCGGCGAGCGCGAGTTCGACGAGCCGACCTGGCTGGCCGATTCGAGCGGCGTCGTGTGCTCGGGTGCCGCCCACGAGGGCTGGGACCTCGATCTGCAGACCCACCTCCACCTCGTGCCGCTGGCGGGTGAGCGGCGCCAGCTGACGGAGGGTTCGATCACGGCGACGGCACCGTCGGTGTCGCCCGACGGCGCGCTCGTGGCGTTCGTGGGCCGAGACGACCCCCTGTCCGACCCGTTCAACGCCACCGTCGGCCTCCTCGATCTGCGTTCCGGTGAGCGTCGCTGGCTCGACACCGGCCTCGACCGGACGTGGAGCCCGTACCCGAGCCCGGGCATGCCGCGTTGGGTCGACGGCGGCCACGTGCTCGCGCCCGTGGAGGACCGCGGCAACGTCCACGTGTACCGCGTGCCGATCGACGCCGGGCGACCCATCGAGCTGGTCGTCGGTGGCGACCGGGTGGTCACGGCGTTCGACCATCGCGCCGGGGTCACGGTCGCCGCCGTCTCGCTGGCCGACCGCCCCGCCGAGGCCGTGACGGTCGCCGCCGACGGCACCGAGACTGCCGTGTCGACCGTGACGGCGTCGTTCTGCGCAGCGGCCCGGCCGATCGCGCCTGAACGGTTCACCGCCGGCGACCACGAGATCGACGTGTGGGCGTTCCTCCCGCCCGGCTTCGATCCGGCCGACGCTGCGGCCTACCCCCTGCTCGTCGACATCCACGGTGGTCCGTTCACCCAGTTCGGCAACCGCTTCTGGGACGAGGCCCAGGTGCAGGCCTCGGCCGGCTACGTCGTCGTGCTGTCCAACCCTCGCGGGGGCTCCGGCCGGCACACCGCCTGGGGTCGCGCCATCACCGGGCCGAAGTCGCGACGCGACCCGGGCACCGGGTGGGGCTCGGTCGACGCCGACGACATCCACACCGTGATCGACGCCGTGCTCGACCGCTACCCGGCCGTCGACCCCACCCGACTCGGCGTGCTCGGCGGCAGCTACGGCGGCTACCTCACGACCTGGCTCGTGGCCCACTCCGACCGGTTCGCGGCCGCGTTGTCCGAGCGGTCGGTCAACAACCTCCTGAGCGAGGAGTGGACGAGCGACATCGCCAGCGTGTTCCACACCGAGATCGGCGTCAACCACCTGGAGGATCCCGCCGAGTACGTGCGCATGTCGCCGATCACGTACGTGCGCAACATCCACACGCCGTTGATGATCATGCACTCGGAGAACGACCTGCGCTGCCCCATCTCCCAGGCCGAGGAGCTGTTCGTGGCGCTTCGCCTGCTCGGCCGCGACGTCGAGTTCGTGCGCTTCCCCGGCGAAGGCCACGAGCTGAGCCGGTCGGGCTCCCCCATCCACCGCCGCCAGCGCTTCGAGATCCAGCTCGAGTTCTTCGGCCGCCACCTCGGGCTGCCGGGCGCCCCGACCTGACATCGACGAGGAGCCTCATGAGACCGCACCACCTGGCCGAACCGGCGTCGACACCCGAGATCGAGGCACTGTTCGCCGACGACGTGAGCGACCGGGGTTTCGTCATGAACCTGTCGCGGCTGTGGGCGTACCAGCCCGCCACGTTGACGGGCCTGTTCGACCTCCTCGGCGCCACCACGGCCGCCGGCGGGCTCACGGTCCGCCAACGGGGCGTGCTCGTGACCGCTACCGCGTCGACGCTCGGTGACTCGTACTGCTCGTTGGCGTGGGGCGGCAAGCTCGCCGACGCGGCCGACGCATCCACCGCGGCGGGCGTCCTGGCGGGCGACGACACCCGGTTGACCGAGCCCGAGCGGGGCATGGCCCGCTGGGCGCGCGCCGTCGTGCGCGACC
>JANPGL010000548.1:0-14828 GCA_031423915.1 Actinomycetes bacterium
CCTCGGTCTCGGCGGCCACGCCCGCAGCTACCCCGAGAAGCTGTCGGGCGGCCAACAGCAACGGGTCGCCATCGCTCGGGCACTGGTAGCCGACCCCGAGGTGCTGCTGCTCGACGAGATCACTTCGGCGCTCGACCCCGAACTGGTCGGCGAGGTGCTGGGGACCATCCGGGACCTGGCGGCCTCCGGCATGACGATGGTCCTGGCCACCCACGAGATGGGGTTCGCCCGCGACGTGGCCAGCCGGGTGTGCTTCCTCCACCAGGGCGTCGTGCTCGAGTCCGGGCCGCCGTCGCAGGTGCTCGCCGAGCCCACGCAGCAGCGCACCCAGCAGTTCCTCCAGCGGGTCATCGAGGCCGGCCGTCTGTAGGCCGACGCGGGAAAACGTTGGACACCGTGGCTCTCGATCGCCGAGCCTGGTCGCGGTGAGCGCCCCCGATCCCCGCGATCCCGTCGCGGCGTCGGTCGCCGTCTACACCGCCTCCGCCGACGCGTACGAGGCGACCTACGCCTCACGACACGGCGCCATCGTCGATCGGTTCGCCGCCTCCCTTGCCGCCGGGTCGCTCGTCCTCGATGCCGGCTGCGGGCCGGGTCGCGACCTGGCCAGGTTCGCGGCGTACGGGCACGTGGCGCGCGGCTTCGACCTGAACCCCGCGTTCGTGGCCAAGGCCCGGCGGCACGCGCCGACCACACTCGGCGACCTCCGGACCATCGCCGCCCACTACCCCGCCGGGTCCTTCGACGGTGTGTGGGCCTCGGCGTCGCTCGTGCACCTGCCGGCCGACGACGCGGCCGACGTGCTGGCCCAGTTCGCCACGCTCCTGCGCCCCGGTGGCCGGCTCTTCGTGAGCGTGCGCTCGACGGGCGAGACGGGGTGGCTCGACGAGCCCGATGGCCGCCGGTGGTACGCGGTGTGGACGGCCGACGCCGTCACCGTCGCCGTGGCGGCGGCCGGCTTCACCGTCGACGACGTGGACCCCGGCCCCTACACCGAGCTGTGGGCCTGCCGACCCGTCAACGGATGAGGTCGGTGTGACCGTCCCACGTGTCGTGCGCCGTCTTCCAGCGGGCGAACACGTCGCGGATGGCGGGCGTGTCACCGTGCATCTCGAGGAAGCAGCCGATGAGCGGGCGGGTGTCGACGTACACGACGTTGGCCAGCGCCCACAGCGACGAGGCCACCGGGAAGCCGGCCGCCTCGAAGCGGGCCGCCTCGGCCTCGACCTCGGCGTCGGGCACGAGCATGGCCACGTGGTGGAAGCCCTCGACGCCCTTCGGGTACATGTCGCGGTAGATCGACGGCGCGTCGTCGTCCTGCTGCACGAACTGCACGTGCGTGTCGCCGTGGTACCCGAAGCCGTAGCTCAACGGCGTGGGGAACGGCTGGCCGCGATACGTGGGCCGGTCGCCGACATGGTTGCGGCTGAGGAAGAACGGCCCGGCACCGACGGCCCGATGCCAGCGGTGGGCCGCCTCTTCGAGGTCGTTCACCACCCAGGCGTGCTGCAGGATCGGGTAGCGGATGAGTGGCGCGTCGGCCATGGCGGTCTCCCCATTTCGGTCCGCCCCCGGCGGACGACGATCGGAGACTAGGCGAGCGTCAACCGGGGCGGACCCAGTGGCCGTCGGCGCCGAACACCAGGTCGACCAGCTCGCCCTCGCGCACCACGTCGTCGGTGCCGAGAGCGACGGGCACCTTCTGGTAGTTCCACTTCATCACGTCGACCGTCAGCTCGAGCACCTGGGCGTCGGTGAAGTGGGCGCGCAGCTGACCGCGCAGCTCGTCACCGATGTCGCCGGGTTGTGTCATGAGCGCGTCGGCCAGCCGGAGCGCCACCTTGTGCCGATCACTCAGGTCGCTCGCCTCGTAGCGCTCGACCTTGGCGGCCATCGTCTCGTCCAACACCCGCTGCCCGGCGACCGCCAGGCGCACGGAGCGTCAAGTGCCGCAGTCGTGGAAGTGGGCGCAGCGAAGACGCACCAACTCGGTGGTCTCGGGGTCGACGGCGTCCATGCGCACCACCGATGCCGCGAACGAGCCGAGGGCGGTGCGCAGCGGCTTGGCGGCGGCCACCCCGGCCGGGAGACGACGGTTGCGGTTCATGCGGGCTCCTTGGCGAAGAGTCGGTTCCACGCCAGGCACAGGCGCTGGCGCTGCTCGAGGACGAGCACGGCGTTGGCGTAGTCGGCCAGGCCCTGGTCGCCGAGGTGCGCGGCCACGTCGGCCGCCTGCCCGTCGGACACGTTGGCCACGTCGATGAGGTGCTGCTCGAGGTAGGTGAGGCAGGCGCGCTCGCGCTCCCCGAAGCGCGGCGACGTGGGCCACAGACTGAGCTCGGCCACGGTGGCCTCGTCGACCCCGCTGGCGGGCGTGCGCACGGCCAGTTCGGCGGCGTTGCCGAGCATCATGGCGATGCGGAGCCGGGTCAGCTCGGCCAGCACCGGGTCGATGGTGACCCACACGGCGGCGTGGGCAGCGACCAGATCGGCGGCCACGTCGGGCTGCGACGCCAGCACGCGGACGATCACGGCGTCGGTCGGCTCGTACGTCTCCCCCATGGTCCCAGCCTAGAGGTGTCTCGCTAGCCTGGACGCATGCGCCCCGTGATCGCCATCTCGGCCCGTTTCAGCGACACGTCCGAGGGCTGGCGGGTGCCGACCTACGCCACCGGGCGCACCTACTGCGACGCCATCGTCCGGGCCGGTGGGCTCCCGGTGGTGCTGCCCCCCGAGCCCGAGTCGATCGAGCACCTGCCGACGCTGCTCGCCGGGGTACAGGGCGTCGTGCTGCCCGGCGGGCCCGACATCGACCCGGCGTTCTACGGCGCCGACGCGCATCCGACGGTCTACGGCGTGCGCGTGGAGAACGACCTGTTCGAGATGGCGCTGGCCCGGGCGGCCGTGGCGGCCGATCTGCCCCTGCTCGGCATCTGCCGGGGCATGCAGGTGCTCAACGTGGCGCTCGGCGGCACGCTGCACCAGCACATCACCGACGACGAGACCACGGTGAAGCACCGTTTCGAACTGCACCCGGTGGAGCTCACGGCGGGGTGCCGCGCCGCGCTGGCCATCGGCACGACGCGCCCGACGGGCCACTCGGTGCACCACCAGGCCCTCGACTCGGTCGCCACCGGGCTCGTGATCACCGGACGCGCGGACGACGGCACGATCGAGGGTGTCGAGCACGCCGACCGGGGCTGGGTGGTGGGCGTCCAGTGGCACCCGGAGGACACCGCCCACGTCGACCCCGAACAGCAGGCCCTCTTCGACGAGCTCGTCCGCGTGGCGGCAGGGCGCATCGTCAGCCGCTGACGCTCGGGGTTGTCGACAAGGTGTCGGGGGCGACGGCGAGCCCAGCCCCGGCTGCGCCGGAGTGCAGCCGGCGATCCCACGCGGCCAGCACGACACCGGCGGGCTCCAACAGCAGCGCGCTGGCGAGGTGGACGGCGTCCGCGCCGCCCAGCTGATGTTCCCTGGCCAGCTCACCCGCATGAACGGCGAGCTCGGAGGTCAGCTCGACGACGCGGAGTCGTTCCCACGCCACATTCCAGCGTGCGAGCGCTTCGGTGATCTCGGGCGCCGAAGCGTCACGGTTCCGTTCGGCCGCGGCGAGCGCAGCGCACACCTCGGGATACGTCAGGAGGCTTGTGGCAGCGATGTCGCACTCGTCCCAGAGCGTCGCCGCCAGGTCGCTGCCGTGCTCGTCGAGGAAGAGCTTCACGAGCGCGCTGGCATCGAAGTAGACGACCGCCACGGAGCTACCGGCGCAGTTCGCTCACGATGTCGGACAGGGGCCGTCGCGAGCGTCCGACCGAGAGGCTCGCCGCACTCGGTCGCACCGTGGTCGTCGGACGCGAGATCTTGCCCTCAGCCGTCAACCGTTCGATGAGGGAGACCGACTCCAACCCGACGAGTCGGGCCACCGGCACGCCGCGTTCGGTGATGACGATCTCCTCGCCCGCCCGCACGCGGGCCAACCAGTCGCTCAGCTGGGCACGCAATTCGCTCACGGCGACGTCCATGACTCAAACGTACAACTAGCTGTCAAGGGTTTGTACGTCGATGAGCGCGCGGCGGAGGCGCAGGACGGGGACGGCCCGCGGGCGTCAGCGGGCCAGGGCGGGGACGGCCTGGCGGGCCCAGTCGACGGCGAGGCCGGGGGCGACGCCGATGGCCAGGGTGAACGCGGCGGCCAGGCCGAGCGCCAGCGCGGCCGACACCGGGGTTCGGCTGACGGCGACGGCGTCGTCCTCGGCGTCGTCGAAGAACATCGTCTTCACGATGCGCAGGTACAGGAACGCCGCGATGGCCGCACACAGCATGGCGACGATGGCCACCGAGTAGCCGTAGCCGTCCTTCGTGCGCACGGCGGCCTGGATGACGCCCGCCTTGGCCCAGAAGCCCGACGTGAACGGCACCCCCGCCTGGGCCAGCAGGAAGAGTGCGAAGAGCAGCGCCAGCAGCGGACGACGCTTGAAGAGGCCCTTGAACGCCGTGAGCTCGTGATCGTCGTCCCCCGCTCGCGTCGCCACCGTGACGACGCCGAACGTCCCGATGACCATCACCGCGTAGGTCAACAGGTAGAAGAGCGCCCCGGCGGTGCCGTCGGCCGAGGCCGCCTCGACGCCCACCAGGATGTACCCGGCGTGGCTGATCGACGAGTAGGCGAGCATGCGCTTCACGTTCGTCTGGACCAGCGCCATGACGGAGCCGACCACGAGCGTGGCGATGGCCAGCACGTAGAGCACGGGGCGCCAGTCGTCGACGCGCGAGGCGAAGGTGAGCACGAACACGCGGAGCAGGCCGGCGAAACCGGCGGCCTTGGCGGCCGAGGCCATGAACCCGGCGACCGGCGTCGGGGAGCCCTGGTACACGTCGGGCGACCAGGTGTGGAACGGGGCGGCCGCCACCTTGAAGCCGAGCCCGACGAGCAGCAGCGCGAAGCCGGCCAGCAGCAGACCGGAGCCCTGCTTCACGGGCAGGATCGTCGTGTCGAGGAAGTCACGGATCTCGGTGAAGTTGGTCGAGCCCGTGGCGCCGTAGATGAGGGCGATGCCGTACAGGAAGAACGCCGACGAGAAGGCGCCGAGCACGAAGTACTTGATGCCGGCCTCCTGCGACGCGAGGTGGCGCCGGTGGCTGGCGGCCATCACGTAGAGGGCGATCGACAGGACCTCGAGGCCGAGGAAGAGCACGATCATGTCGTTCGACATCGCCATGATCACGCCGCCCAGGGCGCTGAGCAGCACCAGCGCGTGGACCTCGGGCCCCTCCTGGCGCTCGCGGCGCAGGTACTGGTCGAGCATCAGCGAGGTGAGTGCGGCGGCGACGCACAGGGTGAACGTGAGGAACAGCGAGAAGTGGTCGAGCGACACGGCCGAGCCGACCAGCGCCGTGGCGCCCTTGTCGCTCACGTCGTGCCACAGCACCACCGTCATGACCGCCGCCGCCGACGCCGACGTCACGGCCACGAACGCGAACGAACCGCGCGGCCAGCGATCGCCCGTGAGGGCGGCACCGACCAGCAGCACGAGGCCGCCCGCCAGCAGGATGAGCAATGGCGAGAGCCGATACCAGTCGATGCTCGGTCCGACGAACGTCGAATCGGTGGCCGCCAGCAACGAGGCGATCATGGGTTGCTCTCCGTCTTCTGGGCGCCGTCGGCCTCGGCCACCGGGGCGGGCGTGGTGGGTTTCGGCTCCACGTAGCCGGTCTTGTCGCTGACGTGTTCGATGAGCGTGCCGACCGACGGCTCGATGCGGTCGAGCAGCGGCTTCGGGTACACACCGGTGAACAGGATGATGCCGATCAGCGGCAGCATTACCAGACCCTCTTTGAGGGTCAGCTCCTTGAAGGTCCGGTTGTCGTCGTCCGGCTCGCCGTGGAACACCCGCTGGTACGCCCACAACAGGTAGAGCGCGGCGAGGATCACGCCGGTGGCGGCCACCACCACCCACCAGCGGGCGGTGAGGAACGACCCGATCAGGATCATGAACTCGCCGACGAAGCCGTTCAGACCGGGCACGCCGATCGACGACAGCATCACGATCATGAACGTGGCCGCGAAGATCGGGGCCACCGTCTGCAGACCGCGGAGCTCGGCGATCTGCCGGGTGTGGCGGCGCTCGTAGATCATGCCGACGAGGAGGAACAGCGCCGGCGTCGAGATGCCGTGGTTGATCGCCTGCAGCACACCGCCGGTGATCGACGGCGTGGTCATGGCGAACGTGCCGAGGATGATGAACCCGAGGTGGGCCACCGACGAGTAGGCCACCAGCCTCTTCAGGTCCTTCTGCATCGTGGCGACGACGGCGCCGTAGATGATGCCGATCACGCCGAGCGTCAGGAACACCGGCCGGAAGTGGCGGCTCGCCTCGGGGAACAGGTACAGCCCGAAGCGCAGGAACCCGTAGGTGCCGAGCTTCAACATCACGCCGGCCAGGATCACCGAGCCGGCCGTGGGCGCCTGGGTGTGGGCGTCGGGAAGCCAGGTGTGGAGCGGGAACAGCGGCACCTTCACGGCGAAGGCGCAGGCGAACGCCAGGAACAACCAGCGCCCGGCGTTGACCGAGAACGACGAGTCCGTGGCCAGCTCGACCACGTCGAACGTCATGCCGCCCTTGTGCAGCGCCGCCACCGCGAAGATGCCCACCAGCATCAGAGCGGATCCCGCCATCGTGTACAGGAAGAACTTGGTGGAGGCGTAGACCCGCTTGTCGTAGCCCCAGCCGCCGATGAGGAAGTACATCGGCACGAGGACGAGCTCGAAGAAGAGGAAGAACAGGAGCAGGTCGAGGGAGATGAACGCGCCGATGGTGCCGGCCTCCAGCAGCAGCAACCAGGCCGTGTACGGCTTGGCGTCGTGGTGCGGATCGGTGGCCCACAGCGTCAGCGGGAACAACACGCCGGTGAGCACCAGCAGGAAGATGCTGATGCCGTCGACGCCGAGGTGCCACGACACGCCCCACGCCTTGACCCAGGCGTGCTTCGTCTCGAACTGCATGCCGCTGGTGCCCGTCTCGAAGGCGATGAGCAACCAGATGCTGGCGGCGGCCACGGCGGCGGCGAACAGCAGGCCGATGAGGCGGGCCGTGTCGGGCCGGCTCTTCGGGACGAGCGACACCACGACGGCGCCGACGAGGGGCAGCAGCACCAGGGTCGTGAGGATCGGGAAGCTCCCGGCGGACGAGGCGGCGAACATCAGAACATCCCTCTCACGACGAACCAGCCGAGCAGCAGGACCACGCCGACGCCGAGGCCTGCGGCGTAGGAGCGCACGAAGCCGGTCTGCGTCTTGCGGAGCTGGCCGGAGCCGAGCGTGAGCAGCTTGCCCACGCCGTTGACGGCGCCGTCGATCACCTGGCCGTCGGCGTCGGCCGTGGCTTGGAAGCCGGCTCGGCCGGGGCCGCCCATGAAGGCGGCGATCGACGAGTCGTAGAACCAACCCTTGGCGAACAACGTGGGCTCGACGGCCTTCACCTTCTTGCGCTGGTAGACGAAGTAGGCGGCGGTGATGCCGGCCGCGGCGACGATGACGGCCACGGCGAGCAGGCCCCACTTGGCGCTCTCGGCACCGCTCTTCAGGGTGGCCTCGCGACCTTCGATGACGGGCTCGAGCCACTTCTCCAGGAAGTGGGTGCTCTTGCCGAACGGCAGCTGGAGCGCACCGCCGACGATCGACAGCAGCGCCAGCACGACGAGCGGGATCAGCATGAGCGGACCCGACTCGTGGGGCGGAGCGTGCACGTGTGCCTCGGCCGAGCCGACGAACCCGTGGACGGCGGGCGTGGCACCGTGGTCGCCGCCATGCCCGCCACCGAGGTCGGCGCCGTCGGGGCCGAGCGCCGGGTCGGTCTGCGCGTTCCAGTGCTCGTCGCCGTAGAAGACCATGATGACCTGGCGGGTCATGTAGAACGCGGTGAGCAGCGCCGTCAGCAGGCCCACCGCGTACAGCGCCGGGCTCTTCGAGAAGGCGTACAGCAGGATCTCGTCCTTCGACCAGAACCCGGCGAAGGGCGGAACACCGGCGATGGCCAGCCAGCCGATCATGAACGTGATCCACGTGACGGGCATCCACTTGCGCAGCTGGCCCATGCGGCGCATGTCCTGCTCGTCGTGCATGCCGTGGATGACCGAGCCCGACCCGAGGAACAGCAGCGCCTTGAAGAAGGCGTGCGTGATCATGTGGAAGATGGCGGCCACGTAGGCCCCCGAGCCGACGGCCAGGAACATGTAGCCGAGCTGGCTGATGGTCGAGTAGGCCAGCACCTTCTTGATGTCGTTCTGGGCGATGGCGATGGTGGCGGCGAACAACGCGGTCGCCACACCGACGACGGCGACGACCCAGGCGGCGTTCGGCGCCAGCGACAGCAGCACCGAGGTGCGGGTCATCAGGTACACACCGGCGGTCACCATGGTGGCGGCGTGGATCAGGGCGGACACCGGCGTGGGACCGGCCATGGCGTCGGGCAACCACACGAACAGGGGCAGCTGGGCGCTCTTGCCGCAGGCGCCCACCAGCAGCATGAGTGCGATGGCGGTGGCCAGCCCCTTGCTGATGTTGCCGACGGCGACCTCGTTGATCTTCAGGTAGTCGAGCGTGCCGAAGTGCTGGAACGTCAGGAACATGGCGATCATGAAGCCGAAGTCACCGATTCGGTTGGTGACGAAGGCCTTCTTGCCCGCCGAGGCGTTGGCGTCCTTGGTGTGCCAGAAGCTGATGAGGAAGTACGAGCAGGTGCCCACGCCCTCCCAGCCGAGGAACGTCATCAGCATGTTCGAGCCGAGGATGAGCATCAGCATCGAGAACACGAACAGGTTGAGGTAGAGGAAGAACTTCGAGAACTTCGGATCACCGTGCATGTAGCCGATGGCGTACAGGTGGATCAGCGAGCCGATGCCCGTGACGAACAGCGCCATGGCGATCGACAGCGGGTCGACCAGGAAGCCGACCTTCACGTCGAAGCCGCCGGCGGCCATCCAGGTGAACAGGGTCTTCTCGACGGTGCGATCGTGGGCGTCCCGGCCGAGCAGCGTGAGGAACACGCCGACGGTCACGACGAAGGCGCCGGCCGCGGCGGCGGTGGCCAGGAACCCCGCCTTCGGTTCGCCGAGGCGGCGACCGAACAGCAGGATGACCAGGAAGCCGGCGAGCGGCAGCGCGGGGATCAACCAGACGACATCGATCATTGCTCAGCCCTTCATCAGCGCGACGTCGTCGGCGTTGGCGCCGGGTTTGCGTCGGAGGATGGCCACGATGATGCCGAGGCCCACCACGACCTCGGCGGCGGCCACGACGAGCACGAAGAACACCACGGCCTGGCCGTTGATGTCCTGGAGCCGGCGGGAGAAGGCCACGAACGTGAGGTTCACGGCGTTGAGCATCAGCTCGACGCACATGAACATGACCAGTGGGTTCTTGCGGACGAGCAGGCCCACGGCACCGATCGAGAACAGCACGGCCCCGAGGACCAGGTACCACGTCGTCGTGGGCTGCATGGCGGCGAGCATCAGCCATCACCCTTCTGCTCGAGACGGTTCTGCTCGTCGCGGCGGGGCGGGCGCTTGGCCAGCAGCACCGTGCCGACCACGGCGATCACCAGCAGCACCGACGTGACCTCGAAGGCGAACACGTGCCGTCCGAAGATGGCGCGGCTCAGCTGGTTCACGTTCGGCTCGGCGGTCAGGTTGGCGGCCACCTTGCCGGTGACGTTGCGCTTGGTGCCGACCAGGAAGGCCAAGAGCGTCAGCCCCAGCGTGCCGACACCGACCAGCGCGGCGATGGGGCGTTGGGCCCGGATCGACTCGATGCGCAGCGACTCGGCCCGGTCGACGCCGAGCAGCATGATGACGAACAGGAACAGCACCACGATGGCGCCGGCGTACACGATCACCTGCACCGCCGCCAGGAACTGGGCGTCCTGGGCGATGAACAGGACGGCCACCCCGAACAGCGTCATGACGAGGCTGAGGGCGGCGTGGACCGGGTGCGAGCGGAGCACCACACCCAGGGCGCCGACGATGACGGCGGCGGCGGCGAAGACGAAGACGGCGGCTTCCATCAGCCCTCGCTCCCCGTGCCCGGCTTCTCCGCGGCGCGCACGCCGTACCCCAGCTCGCCCGACCAGCCCTCGAGGCCGACGAACGCCTCGGAACCCCCGGGGGCGGTGGCCCGCATCCAGCCCGACGTGTGCAGGTCCTCGCCGGCCCGCCAGTCCTCCCACGGGAGGTGCTGCGGCTTGCCGTCGTCGCCGACCAACAGCTCGGCCTTGGTGTAGATGGCGTCCTGGCGGTTGGTGAACGAGAACTCGAACAGCTTCGACTCGGTGATGGCCTCCGTCGGGCAGGCCTCCACGCAGAGGTCGCAGTGGATGCAGCGCAGGTAGTTGATCTCGTAGACGAAGCCGTACCGCTCGCCCGGCGACACCGGGTGCTCGGGCGGGTTGTCGAGCCCGCGCACGTAGATGCACTTGGCCGGGCACACGCCGGCGCACAGCTCGCAGCCGATGCACTTCTCCATGCCGTCCTCGTACCGGTTGAGGACGTGCCGACCGTGGAGCCGCTCGGGCTTCGGGATCTTCGTGTCGTGCGACGCGTCGCCGCGCTTGGCCTCGCGACCGCCCGAGTACTCGGTGGTGACGCGCTTGCCGCCGAACCACCGGCTCTGGCGCGCCGTGATGGCGAAACCGCCCAGGTACCCCATCAGTACATCGATCCTTCCCGGGCGCGGTTGCGGGCGGACACCCGGAACGCGGCCAGCAGCAGCAGGTAGAAGAGTCCCATCACGACCACCGAGACGATGGCGGCGCCGACCCGGCCGACGCTGCTCCAGCCGGCGTTCTGGGCGACCCGGACGACGATGAGCAGGAGGAGCCAGCCGAACGAGGCCGGGATGAGGAGCTTCCAGCCCAGGTCCATGAGCTGGTCGTAGCGGAACCGGGGCAGCGTGGCACGGAACCACACGTACATGTAGAGGAACAGCCAGAGCTTCAGGAAGAACCAGACGATGCCGTAGAGCCAGCGGGGCCCCGGGATGTCGGCCAGGAACCGGAACGGAGGCTGCGGCCCGCCGAGGAACAGCGTCACGATGATGGCCGACATCGTGATGGTGTTCATGAACTCGGCCAGGAAGAACAGCGCGAAGCGGATCGACGAGTACTCGGTGTTGAAGCCGCCGACGAGCTCCTGCTCGGCCTCCACCAGGTCGAAGGGAGGGCGGTTCAGCTCGGCCGTGGCGGCGATCACGAAGATCACGAACGGCACGAACACCGTGGCCACCAGGTTCCACGACCCGATCCAGTCCTGCTTGCGCACGATCTCGTGCGTCGACAGCGAACCCGAGATGAGCAGCACCGCGGCCACGCTCATGCCCAGCGCGGCCTCGTAGCTGACCATCTGCGCCGACGCCCGCACCGAACCGAGCAGCGGGTACTTCGAACCCGACGCCCAGCCGGCCAGCATCACGCCGTAGACCGCGATGGACGACAGCGCCAGCACCAGCAGGATGCCGATGGGCGGGTCGGCCAGCTGCATCAGCGTCCACTTGCCGAAGATGGAGATCTGCCCCGAGTGGACGCTCTTGAAGTCGCCGCCGACGGGCACGACGCTGAACACCAGGAACGCCGGCACGAGCGACAGGAACGGCGCCAGCTTGAACACGAACCGGTCGGCCCGCTCGGGGATCAGATCCTCTTTGAAGAAGAGCTTCGTGCCGTCGGCCAGCGTCTGGAGCAGGCCCCACGGACCGGCCTTGTTCGGTCCCACCCGGTTCTGCATGCCCGAGATGACCTTGCGCTCGAACCACACCATCAACATGGTGGCGATCAGCAGGAACACGAAGGCGAACAGCACCTTCACGAGCACCACCAGCACGACGTGCACGCCGACGCCGCCGCCGAGCAGGGAGTCGCCACCGTTCAGCGCCGGGTCGGCTGCGGCAACCAGGTTGGCGATCACAGGCTCTCCACCTTCACGTCGATGGCCCAGGCGCCGCTGTCGATGAGGTCGGCGGCCGAGGCGTTCGGCTGGTTGAACGCCACCCACGCCGTGCTGCGGGCGATGGCCGGATCGGGCTCGACCGCCAGCGTCAGGGCCGTGCGGGCGCTCGTGACCTTCACGAGGCTGCCGGCCGAGGCGCCGAGCCGGTCGGCGTCGAGCGGGTGCAGGCGCAACCGGGCACCGGGTGCCAGGTGGGCCAGCGACGCCGAGTTGGCCACCGTCTGGCCCGCGTCGTAGAGCTTGCGGGACACGATGAGGCGGTACTCGTACGAGCTCGGCACCGGCGGCTCCGTGCGCGACGGCTGCACCGTGAGCGCCCCGGCCAGGTCGAGCAGCACGCCGTTGCGGTCGGCAGCCAGCGCGGCGGCCGTGGCGGGCGCGAACGCGTCGACCGTGACCGACAGCTCGTGGGTCACCTCGTCGAGCGAGGTGAAGCCGAGGTCGTGGCCGAGCCGGTCGCCCAGTTCCGTGGCGATCATCCAGTCGGGCCGGGGCGTGCCGGCGGTGACCTTCTGGGCCACGCTCGACACGCGGCCCTCGATGTTGGTGGTGGTGCCGTTGTGCTCCCCGGCGGCCGTGGCCGGCAGGAACACCGCGGCGTTGCGGTTCGAGGCCGTCACCACCGTATCGACGGCGATGAGCGAGCCGACGTTGGCGAGCGCCTTGCGGGCCAGCGACACGTCGGGCAGGTCGCTCAACGGGTCGGCGCCCAACAGGACGAGACACGAGATGCGACCGGCGGCCGCGGCCTCGAGGATGCCCTGCGCGTCGAGCCCGCCGTCGCGCGGCCGGAGCCCGGCGGCGAGGGCGCCCACGGTGTTGCCCCGACGGGCGATGGGCAGGAAGCGCACGCCGGGCACGCCGGCCTGCAGCTCGGCGATGGCGTCGAGCGTGGGCTGCACGTGTTCGGCCAGGTTGCCGCGACCGACGATCACGACCACGTTGCCACCCAGCTGGGCAGCCTCGTCGGCCAGGAGCTGGCGCACGGCCTGGGCCTGGTCGCCCGGGCGGTACCGGACGCTGCGGTGGGCCAGCTTGGACAGCGACGTGTCGTGCGTCGACACCTCGATCACGCGGGCCTTGCGCTTCTCGGTCACGTCGCGCACCCGCAGGAACAGCACGGGGAGCTCTTCCTTCAGATCGGTGCCGAGCAACACGATCGTGGAGGCCGCGCACGCCTCGTCGATGGTGGCGCGCGGCAGGCCGAGCAGCACCTCGCCGGGCAGGCCGTCGGCCAGCTGGGCGTCGAGGTTCGTCACGCCGAGCGACCGGGCCAGCGTGGCCCAGGCGTAGGCGCCCTCGTTGGCGCTGCGGGCCCCGCCGAGCACGGCCACCGAGCCGGCGCCGTCACGCTCCACGGCCCCCTTGATGAGCTTGGCGGCCTCGGTGAGCGCGGCGGCCCACGACGTCTCGACCATCTCGTCGTCCTTGCGCACCTGCGGCACGCGGACGCGGTTGGGAGAGTTGGTCGCCTCGTACCCGAAGCGGCCCTTGTCGCACAGCCAACCCCAGTTGACCGGGTCGCTGTCGACGCCCTGGTAGCGCACCAGCTCGTCACGGGTGGACTGGACGACGACGCGGCAGCCCACCGAGCACGTGGTGCACGTCGACTCGACCTGGGTGAGGTCCCACGGGCGGGCCTTGAACCGGTACGGCTGCGCGGTGAGCGCGCCGACGGGGCAGATCTGGACGACGTTGCCCGAGAAGTACGACGAGAACGGGTCCTCGGGGAACGTGTTCACCTCGGTGTTGTTGCCCCGGTTGATGAAGTGGATCAGCGGGTCGCCGGCCACCTCCTTGGCGAAGCGGGTGCAGCGGTCGCACAGGATGCAGCGCTCGCGGTCGAGGTACACCAGGTCGCTGATGGCGATCGGCTTCTCGTAGTGCCGCTTCTCCTCGATGAACCGGCCCTCGCCCGGGCCGTGGCTCATCGTCTGGTCCTGCAGCGGGCACTCTCCACCCTTGTCGCACACCGGGCAGTCGAGCGGGTGGTTGGCGAGCATCATCTCCAGCACGCCCTCCTGCATCCGCTTGGCGGTGGGCGACTCGGTCTCGATCTTCATGCCGGGCGCCACGGGCACCATGCACGACACGGTGACGGCCGGGCCGCGCCCGCTGTCGCACTCGACGAGGCACATGCGGCACTTGCCGACCGACGACATCCGCTCGTGGTAGCAGAAGCGCGGGATGTAGACGCCGGCGTCGGCGGCGGCCTGGATCACGAGCTGGCCCTTGCGGGCGGTGTGCGGCTTGCCGTCGATGACGACCTCGACCGCGTTCGGGTCGGGCGGCGGTGCGTCGGCGGCCCCGGCGGTGGTTGCAGTGTCGGTCATGTCAGTGTCCCGCCGCGACCGGGATCATCGTCCGCTGCTTGATCTTCGCCTCGAACTCCTCGCGGAACAGCGTCAGCGCGGAGTGGACGGGAGCGAATGCAGACGGGCCGACGAAGCAGATCGTCGTCATCCGGTACGGGAACGGCACGGCCTCGATCCCGAGGCGCGCGCTCGCGGCATGCGGGAACGAGCCGGGGCAGATCGTCTCGCCGACCTGGATCAGCTGCACCAGATCGTCCTGCGTGCCGTGACCGTCGACGATCCGGTCCATGATCCGCATCAGCCAGGTGCCGCCCTCACGGCAGGGCGTGCACTTGCCGCAGGACTCGTGGGCGTAGAACCGGCACAGCGTCAGCGCCGCCGCAGGGATGTCGGTGGTCGAGTCCATCACCATGATCGCCCCGGAGCCAGTCATCGAACCCGCGGCGCTGACGACCTTGTTCTCGTACGGCAGGTCGAGCTGATCGGACACGAACCATGGCGCCGAGCCGCCGC
>JANPGL010000549.1:0-19768 GCA_031423915.1 Actinomycetes bacterium
GGTCGCCGATCATGTCGACGATCGGGTTCGTCATCTGCCAGGCGCCACGGAAGCGTTCGGCCTTGCCGAACAGCGCCACCTTCATGCCCTCGCGGAGCTGGCGCTCGCGCCACGGCTGGTTGAAGAACGAGATGCCCAGCCGGCCCGACCCGTCGCCCACCTGCACGGTCACCATGGCCTTGCGCGACTTCGTCATGCGTTTGGTGACGGAGCGGACCTCGACCAGCACCAGCGCCTCTCGTCCCTCCTCCAGATCCGCGATGCGCGCCTCGTTCGTGCGGTCGACCCAGCGGCGCGGGTAGTACGTGACCAGCTCGTGCACGTTGGTGACGCCCAGCTCGCCCAGCGCGGCGAGGCGCTTGTCGCCGATGCCCTTGATCCGTTCGAGCGGGATCTGGGCGAGCTCGGGCAGCGTGAGGGGCTCGGTCATGGCGCCCTTCGACGCTAGCCCGGGCGTGGCGGCCCGCTGCGGGATCAGGGGCGCAGGTGCCGGTCGAGGAACGCCAGATCGGCGGCCATCTCGATGTCGCGCGGGAACTGGCGCACATGGCCGGCCCCGGGGAGTACGCGCACCTCGGCGGCGTCGACCCGGCCCGTGGCGGCACGCAAGGCGGCGGCCAGGCGCAGGCTCTGGGCCAGCGGCACCGTGCAGTCGTGGTCGCCGTGCGACAACAGGAACGGGGGCAGCGATGCGGCGTCGCCATCGGCCAGGTGGTGGATGGGATCGGCCGCCGCCACCCGGGCGGGTTGCGACGACACCAGCCCACCGACCAGCGCGGCCCAGAACGAGGTGACGTCCTCGGGGTCCGACCACGCCCCGTCGCAATCGGGTCGGGCAGCCAGATCGGATCCGATGGAGGACAGATCGACGGGCGGCGCCCACCCGACGACGGCGTCGACGCTCGTCCGCTCGACCACGCCGAGGAGCGCGGCCAGGTGGGCACCGGCCGACACACCGAACACCCCGAGCCGCCCGACGTCGAGGCCGTGCTCCGCGCCATGGGTCCGCACCCAGGCCAGGGCGGCACGGGCATCGTCGAGTTGGGCCGGGAACACGGCTTCGGTGGCCAGCCGGTAGTTGACGCTCACCACGGCGAACCCGTGCGAGACGATCGAGGCGACCATGCCGATGTCGGCCAGTTCGGATTTGTCGCCGGCCACCCAGCCGCCCCCGTGGAGGTAGACGACGACCGGATGGGGGCCGGCACCCGCGGGCACGTAGAGGTCGAGCCGCTGGCTCCACGACGACGTGCCGTAGGGGACGTCGAGCGTGGCGGCGGGCGGCGTGACCGTGGCGGCCGCCAGGATGGCGGTGAACGCCGACGTCGGCAGCACCGTCGTGTGACGCACCCCGGAACGGGCCGACCGGCCGACGGCGGTGGACGCGGCGAGGTTCCGGGTGCCGAGGAGAACCGCACCCGGGGCGGTACCACCGATGGCGGTCGGCAGGGCCATGACGGTGGCCGCCACGCCCGCTCCCGCCACGGCGCGTGTCAAGACCCGCCACGACATGACGGAATCCTAGGCCATCAGGGCACGGTCGGTGGCGGGGGCGCTACTCGACGCCGAACAGGAAGGGGTACAACGGCTGGCCACCCTGGTGGACCTCCACCTCGACCTGCGGCCGGTGATCGCCCAGCCAGGCGAGGATCTCGTCGGTGCGCTCACGGGTGGCCTGCTCGCCCACGATGACCGTCACGATCTCGTGGTCGTCGCCGACGAGGTGATCGAGCAAGGCCTCTGCCGCCGCCACGACCGTGCCGCCAACGGCGACGATGCCGTCGCCCCGCGTCAGCCCGATCCAATCGCCGGACCGGACGCGACCGACCGGTGTGTCGGTGTCGCGGATGGCCTGCGTGACCTCGCCCGTCTCGGTGCCGGCGAGCGCGGCCTCCATGGTCGACAGGTTGGCGGTGCCCGACGCCTCGGGGTCGTACACCACGAGCGCAGCGAGCGCCTCGGGCATCGACCGCGTGCGCAGCACGGTGACGTGCTTCGACGTCAGCGAGTCGAGCTGCTCGGCCACGGGGATGATGTTCTTGTTGTTCGGCAGCACGAGCACCTGCTGGGCGTTCACCGCGTCGACGGCAGCCAGCAGCTCGGCGGTCGACGGGTTCATGGTCTGGCCCCCCGTGACGACGCCCTGCACGCCCAGCTGGCCGAACAGCTCGGCCAGGCCCTGCCCCGACGCCACCGCCACCACCGCCGTGGTCACCGCAGGCAGGCCGGCGGTCGACGGCCCGTGACCGCTGTGCAACGCCGCCTCGCGCAGCCGATGCTCCTCGTCGACTTCGTCGAACAGGTCGGTGACGCGGATCTTCGACGGGCGACCGCCGTTGAGCAAGCCTGCCTCGATGGCGGCGCCGATGTCGTTCGTGTGCACGTGGCAGTTCCACAGCCCGTCGCCGCCGACCACCACGATCGAATCTCCGATCGCGCCCCAGGCCTGCTTGAACCCGTCGATGTTCGGGTCGTCGAGGTCGAGGAAGAACATCACCTCGTAGCGGAGCTCGCTGACGTCGCCCTGACCCCGGTGCGCCACCTTGTCGAACGGGTCGCCGCCGAGATCCCCTTCGACGAGGGGAGGCGCCACGGGCACCGGACGCCCTGACACGACATGCAGCGCGGCGTCGAGCAGCAGCAGGAAGCCGGCCCCGCCGGCGTCGACGACACCGGCCTGCTTGAGCACGGGCAGGAGCTCGGGGGTGTTCTCGAGCGCCTTCTCGCCGGCCGAGCGAGCGGCCTCGAGCACGTCGACGAGGGAGGCGCCCGCCGCGGCGGCCAGCTCGGCCGCGGCACCCGCCTCGCGGGCCACGGTCAGGATGGTGCCCTCGATCGGCTTCAGCACGGCGCCGTAGGCGGCCGCGGCCGCGTCCCGCAGCGAGGCGGCCACGACCGCCCCCGTGGCTTCGCCGGCCAGCTCCAACCCACCGGCGAGGCCGCGCAGCAGCTGCGACAGGATCACGCCCGAGTTCCCCCGGGCGCCCATCAGGGAGCCGTGCGCGATGGCCTTGCACGTGGCCGCCAGGTCGTCGGCGGGCGCCCGGTCGACCTCGGCCACCACGGCGTCGAGGGTGCGAAACATGTTCGTGCCGGTGTCACCGTCGGGCACGGGGTACACGTTGAGCCGGTTGATGCGAGCCGCGTGATCTCGCACGGCATCGCGGAACGTGGCGATGGTGGCGCGCAACGCCTGCACGCCCAACGCCTCGAGGGTCGACATGGTCGAGGATGGTACCGGTGACGGACACGGGCACCGGGACCAGGCCTGGTCGGAGACCGCACCGGGCGACGAGCGAGCCGAGCCCTCCCGCCCGACGCTCGCCTCAGGCCGACGTCGGCGCGCCCTCGACGGAGGCGACCAGGCGACGCACCGCCTCGTCGAGGCCGACGGGGGGCAACGTGGCGAACGACAAGCGGGCGTGCTCGCGGCCGCCGCCGTCGAGGTGGAACGCACCGCCGGGCACGAAGGCGACGCCATTGCCCGCAGCGACGGGCAGCAGCGCCGTGGTGTCGATGCCCACGAGCCGGGCCCACACGAACATGCCGCCCTCGGGAAGGTCGAACTCGGCACCGTCGCCGAAGCTGCCGGACAGCGCGGCGCACAGGGCCTCGCACCGCTGCGCGTAGATGCGGGCGAGCTCGGGCCGGTGGCCGGCCAGGAACGCGTCGTCGGTGAGCACGTCGTGGGCCAGCCACTGCGACAGGGACGACGTGTGCAGGTCGCGTGCCTGCTTCAGGCGCACGGTGGCCGGCACCAGCCAGGTGGGCGCCACCAGCCAGCCGACGCGCAGACCGGGCGCCAGCACCTTCGACGTGGACCCGAGGCTCACCACGTTGGTTCCGAACGTCCGCACCTGGGGCAGGTGCTCGCCCCGGAAGCGAAGCTCACGGTACGGGTCGTCCTCGATCACGAGGAAGCCGTACCGGTCGGCCAGCTCGGCCAGCACCCGACGTCGTTCGAGGGTCAGCGTGGCGCCCGTCGGGTTCTGGAAGTTCGGCGCCACGTAGCAGGCCTTCGGCCGCAGGCCGCCGGCGAGACGGGCTTCGAGCTCGTCGACGCGGATCCCGTCGGCGTCGGACGCCACGGGCACGAGCTCCGCCCCTGCGGCCTCCAGCGCCTGGAGCGCGCCGAGGTACGCGGGGTGCTCCACCACCACCATGTCGCCCGGGTCGCACAACGCGTGGGCCAGCAGGTCGAGCGCCTGCTGCGAACCGGTCGTGATCACCACGTTGTCCTGCGTGGCGCCGCCGCCCGCCTGCAGCGCCACCCAGTCGCGCAACGGCCCGACCCCCTCGGTCGGCCCGTACTGGAGCGGGGAGGCCAGCCCGGTCGACGAGCCGAGCACGCGGTCGACCGCCTCGCGCATCCGTGCGACCGGGAACGACTCGGGTGCCGGGAGCCCGCCGGCGAGCGACAACATCCCCGGCTGCTCGACCAGCTTCAGGAGGTCGCGGATGACGGACGAGCGGGCGGCCTGGACGCGGCGGGACAGCAGGTGCTCCATCGGATCATTCGACGCCCTCGCCGCCATGTTCACAAGAGGGCAAGGTGTGACCGCCACCACCACCCAGCGCGACCGCCAACAGGTTCGTGTCAGGGCTCTCGATGGACTGAGATGGGGGCATGCCCCGACGGGCCGACCTGGCCGAGTTCCTGCGCGTGCGCCGACAGGCGCTCGACCCCGTGCTCCTCGGGCTACCGACCGGGCGCCGTCGCACCCCTGGCCTGCGCCGCGAGGAGCTGGCCCAGATCGCCGGGGTGTCGGTCAGCTGGTACACGTGGCTCGAGCAGGGACGCCCGATCAACGCCTCGACCGACGTCCTCGATGCACTGGCCCGGGCGCTGCGCCTCGACCCCGTGGAGCGCGACCATCTGCTCGCCCTCGCCGGTCATCCCCTGCGCGGCCCGGTGGCGCCCGGTCGCGACACCGTCCCCGACGACCTGGTCTCGGTGCTGGACCGTCTCGACCCCTCGCCCGCCTACGTGCTCGGGCCGCGATGGGACCTGCTGGCCTGGAACGCCGCGTACCGGCGCCTGTACCCCGCCGTCGAACACCTGGCCCCCGACGACCGGAACCTGGTGTGGGTGGTGTTCGCCCGACCCGATGCCAGGGACCTCATCGGGGACTGGGAGCCCGAGGCGCGCCGCATATTGTCCCAGTTCCGCGCCGAGTCGACGCCGTACCGCGACGACCCGGCCGTGCTCGCCCTCGTCGCCCGCCTCCAAGCGGCGTCCGACGTGTTCGCCGCCTGGTGGCCGCGCCACGACGTCGCCGGATTCGAGAGCAGGGAGCGGCGCTTCCATCACCCGGCTGCCGGACTCCTGCGCTTCCGCTACCAGCAGCTCGTACCGGCGGGCGAGCCCGACCTTCGCCTGGTGGTCCTGCTGCCGGTGCCGGGCGACGATTCGGCCGAGCGCCTGGCCGGTCCCATCGCCGCAGGTGATGGGTAGCATCGTCCCTGGTTGTTTGGGATCGGGCCCCCCGGTTTGGTAGCGTTTCCAGACGCAGCGGTTCCGATCGCTTCGCCGTTGGAACAGCTCGACCCGCCGAAATGGAGTACCGCTCGATGGCAGCCGTTTGTGATGTCTGTGGCAAGAAGCCCTCGTGGGGTATGTCGGTTTCGCACTCGCACGTACGCACCAAGCGCCGTTGGAGCCCGAACATCCAGCGCGTCCGCGCCCTGGTCGGCGGCGCACCGAAGCGTTTGAACGTGTGCACCGGCTGCATCAAAGCCGGCAAGGTGACCAAGGTCACCCACTAAGCGACGGCCGGGTCAGCATGCAAGGCGTCATCAAGAGCTACGACCCGGCATCCGGCGACGGCATCGTCATCAGCGATAGCGGTGCCCTCGCCGAGTACGACCTCGCGTCCAACGCGCTGGTCGGTTCTCTGTTCCGCATGCTCCGTCAGGGGCAGCGGGTGATCTTCGACCTCGATGAAGGGGGCCGAGCGACGCGTCTGCGGCTCGGATCCGAGGTCGACATGGGTACCCCCGGTTTCTCCAGCCCCGGGTGAGTCGGGCGGCCTTCGGCCCACCCTCCATGTCATAGGAGTCGTCCATGCCTGGCACTACGTCCAATGCTCGTCTGCAGGCCTGGGTCGACGAATGGGCAGCCATCTTCCAGCCGAACGCCATCCACTGGTGTGACGGCAGCGAAGCCGAGTACGACCGCCTGGCTGCGGAGCTCGTGGCCTCGGGCACGCTCACGAAGCTGAACGACGTGACGCGTCCGAACAGCTACTGGGCGCACTCCGATCCGGGCGACGTCGCCCGTGTCGAGGACCGCACGTTCATCTGCTCGGCCACCGAGGCCGAGGCCGGTCCCACGAACAACTGGCGGGACCCGGCCGAGATGCGGGCCGAGATGATCAAGCTGTACACGGGCTGCATGCGGGGCCGAACGCTCTACGTCGTCCCGTTCTCCATGGGACCGCTCGGCTCCCCCATCGCCCACATCGGTGTCCAGCTCACCGACTCGGCCTACGTGGCGCTGAACATGCGCATCATGACCCGCATGGGCCAAGGAGCACTCGACGTGCTGGGCGACGGCCAGTGGGTGCCGTGCATCCACTCGGTGGGCGCCCCGCTCGAGCCGGGCCAGGCCGACTCGTCGTGGCCGTGCAACCCCGACAACAAGTACATCGTGCACTTCCCCGACACCCGCGAGATCTACAGCTACGGCTCGGGCTACGGCGGCAACGCGCTGCTGGGCAAGAAGTGCTTCGCGCTGCGCATCGCCTCGGTGATGGCCCGCGACGACGGCTGGCTCGCCGAGCACATGCTCATCCTCAAGCTGATCTCGCCGGCCAAAGAGGTCCGCTACGTGGCGGCGGCGTTCCCGTCGGCGTGCGGCAAGACCAACCTGGCCATGCTGGTGCCCACGGTGCCGGGCTGGGAGGTGCAGACGGTCGGTGACGACATCTGCTGGATGAAGTTCGGCGCCGACGGCCGCCTCTACGCCATCAACCCCGAGGCCGGCTTCTTCGGTGTGGCCCCGGGCACGAGCGAAGAGACCAACGCCAACGCCATGAAGACCCTGCACGGGAACGCGCTGTTCACGAACACCGCGCTCACCGACGACGGCGACGTGTGGTGGGAGGGCATCGACGGCGAGCCGCCGGCGCACCTCATCGACTGGAAGGGCAACGACTGGACGCCCGAGTCGGGCACCCCGGCCGCCCACCCGAACGCCCGCTTCACCGTGCCGGCCAGCCAGAACCCGTCGAGTGCACCCGAGTGGGAGGACCCGGCCGGCGTGCCGATCTCGGCCATCCTGTTCGGCGGCCGCCGCGCCAGCGTGGTGCCGCTCGTGAACCAGGCCTTCGACTGGGAGCACGGCGTGTTCCTCGGCTCGATCATGGCGTCGGAGACCACCGCGGCCCAGCAGGGCGCCGTCGGCAACCTGCGGTTCGACCCCATGGCCATGCTCCCCTTCTGCGGCTACAACATGGCCGACTACTGGGCGCACTGGCTGAAGATCGGCAAGGCCTCCACCGAGGACAAGCTGCCGAAGATCTTCTTCGTCAACTGGTTCCGCAAGTCGGCCGAAGGCAAGTGGCTGTGGCCCGGCTACGGCGAGAACAGCCGAGTGCTCAAGTGGGTGTTCGAGCGGGTGTCGGGCGGCAGCGAGGCCGTGGCCACGCCGATCGGTCAGCTGCCGTCCCTCACCGCGGTCGACACCGCGGGCCTCGACGTCGATGCAGCCGACATGACCGAGCTCCTCAGCGTCGACGTCGAAGGGTGGCGCTCGAACCTCGGCCAGATCGAGCAGCACTACGCGAAGTTCGGCGACCGGCTCCCCGCCGAGCTGTCGGGCCAGCTGCAGGCCCTCGAGAAGCGCCTCGCCGGGGCCTGAGCCGCCGGGCCCCCGGGTCCGAGAACCGAGATGATCGCGCCGCGGGCCTAAGGTCGCGGCGTGAGCGTGAGCGCGTACATCCTCATCGAGACCGAGATGGGCAAGGCGGGCGAGGTGGCCCGGGCCATCCGCCAACTCGGCGGCGTGACTGCGGCCGACGACGTGACCGGCCCGTACGACATCATCGTGCGGGCCGAGGCCGCCGACCTCGACGGGCTCGGCCGCGCCGTGCTCTCCCAGATCCAGACCATCCCGGGCATCACCCGCACCGTCACCTGCCCGGTCGTTCACCTCTAGCCCGCGCCGACCCGGGCCCCGGCGCCGACCCGGGCCCCGCGCATTTGTTGCGACCAGCACGGCTCTGGCACGGGGTTGATCGCATTCGATGCGCCGGCGCCGGCGTCGAGCGGCCAGGCGCTTGGGGGGTGGGCGGCCGGCGGCTCAGCCCTTGAGCATGGCTCGGATGCCAAGGCCCATCACGAACAACCCGCCCAGGCCGTACAGCAGGTAGAGCTTGTGCCGCATCTGGTTCCGGTACGAGTAGATGATCGCCACGGCGATGATGGCGACGAACCCGTAGAACATGTGGAACTGGGGCGCCACCTTCTTCTGGCCCGCCACCATGCCCACACCCATCGCCACCTGTACGAAGACGGTGAGCTGGACGACGGCCGTGAACCACCACAGGGCCCGGGTACGTAGCGATGGGACGCGGATGGCGCCCAGTGCCCACAGGCCGGCCAGACCGTTGCCGATGATCACGAACCACGCCCACGCACGGTGAACCTGAAGCAGGGTGGCGACCATCAACGGGCGAGCGTAGCGGGCGCCCCTTCGCCGGGCCCGATGGCGCGCCGGGCGCGTCCGTCACGCGGCGACCGCGTGCCGCTCACCGGCGCGAGGCCGCTCGCAGCGGCGTGCGCAGGACGACATCGAACGGACCGGCGGCCGTCTCGGCGCCGACGCCGTTCGATGCCACCACCGTGAAGCGGAACTCGTCGGTGCGGCGGGGTGGCACACCCCGCACGCGACCCGTGGCCGCATCGATGGTGAGCCATGACGGGGCGTCACGCAGGCTGAACGACGGCGCCGGCGTACCCGTGGCGACGAAGGTGGCCAGATAGGCCCGACCGGGACGGGCCCGCAGGGGCGGACGCGGATCGACGATGACCGTCGCCGCCGACGCCGCTACCAGCGGGGCGGCGGGCGTCAGCACGGGCGAGCCACCGGCTCCGGCGCTCTCGCCGCAGGCGTTCACGGCTACGGCGTCGAAGGTGTACGACTGCCCGTTGCGCAGCCCCTCGAACGTCGCCGGGGCACCGGGTGCCACCTCGATCGACCTACCGCTGGTGACCTCGCGCACCCGCATGACCGGCGTCATCGACGCGCCGCCGGTCGTCACCGTGGTGACCGGACCGGGCCAACCGAACGTGACCGCGATGCGGCCGTCGCCCACGGCGCTCTCGCGGTACGTCAACGAGCTCGGCGGCTTGGCCACCTCGAGGCCGGGGGCCGACGCCGCGGTGGCGCCGACGGCGTTCACCGCGAAGACCTGCACGCCGTGGAGCCCGAACGACGTGTCGACCGGGGCCGACGTGGCGCTCGCCGCCACCTCGCGGACGCGCACCGACACCCCGACCGCGGTCTGGATCGTGTCGATCACCCGGTAGCCCGTCAGCGCACTCCCGCCGTCGCTCGCCGGCGGGGCCCAGGTCACGAGGGCGGCGTCGCCGATGCACATGCGAGTCTTGGACGCGTCGATGGTCAACGACCTCGGCGGGCCCGGCGTCTGCACCTCGACGGCCGCCGCCGGTGCGGACGCAAGCATGCCCGCCAGCAGCACCGCCGCGCCCGTCGCTGCCCCGCCCGCCATCCGTCCAACCATGGATTCCCGTCCCCTGGTCTCGCCGGACTCGACGGTACCAGCCGGCGGTCAGCGGATGAGCGTGTCGGCCTCGTGGCCCTGCTCGACGAGTCGCAGTTTGCCGTCGGTGGTGATCTCGACGACGGTGCACGAGCAGTTGTCGAGGCTGGCGATCACGAGCCGGTCGTCGCCCAGGCAGGCGCCGATGACGGCGTTGATGGCCACGAAGTGGCTGACGATCACCGTGTCGACCGGGCTGGCCGCCACGGCGGCGACGACGTCGTCGCGGTACGACGTGTAACCGTCGCCCAACGCGCCCCAGGTGCCCGCCATGGCGTCCCGCAGCCAGTCGACGCGCTCGCCGATGGCGAAACCGGTGGGTGACGGGATCTCGCGGACGCGCTCGTCGACCACGGGCGTGACGCCCCACCGCCCAGCCAGTGGCGCCGACGTCTCGCGGCAGCGCCGCAGCGGGCTGGTCACGAGCGCCAGCGGCCCGCTCGGCCCCAGCCGGTCCGCCGCGGCGTCGGCCTGAGAACGACCGAGGTCGTCCAACCCCGGGTCGGGGTCGACGTCCCAGCCGGCCGTGGCCCGGCCGTGGCGAACGAGTGTGACCCGTACGGCGCTCAGAACAGCCAGTCCTCGTGGATGCCGGCCGGCGCCCCGACACGGATGAACCACTCGGAGCCGAACGCCAGGGCGAACTGCTCGTCGGGCATCGACGAGAAGAACCCGGAGTCGGTGATCTGGCTTCGGTGGGCTCGGATCGACGTCCGCTTGGCGACCACGTAGGCCGACACGTCGACCCTCGTGGTCAACTCGGCCTCGGGCGTGCCCATCGGGTTGCCGTCGTCCATCGGTCCGTTCGGGTCGAAGGTGTCGTCCGGCGCGGCGCCGTTGGCCTGCGCTTCCGCCATGAACCGGGCGATCTCGTCGCGGTTCATCGTCGCCTCGTACAGCCGGGGGGTACCGGCCAGGCTCGCCGCGGCGTGGCCGACCTCGTGGACCTTCACATGGTCGGGATGCCCGTAGCCCCCGTGCCAGTCGTAGGTCGTGAGCACCTCGGCGCTCTCCTCGCGCAGGATGGCGGCGAGCCGTTCGGCCGCCTCGGCCAGCGGGGCCTGGTGGAACGACATGTGGTGTCCGTTCTGATCCCAGCCGGTCATGCCCGAGTCCTCGTAGCCGAGCCACGCCACTCGTTGGATGCCGAGCGCGGCGGCCGAGGCGTCGGTCTCGGCGCGGCGCCGATCGGCCAGCGTCTCCCCCGGGGCAAGATCGTCGGGCACCTCGCCGTGCTCGCCGCCGGTGGCGACGACGAGCACCACGCGATGGCCCTCGGCGGCGGCTCGCGCCGCGGTTCCGCCGGTGGCGATCGCCTCGTCGTCGGGGTGGGCGTGGAAGAGGACGAGCGTGGCCATCACGCCATTCTGGCGGTCGGCGCGGTCACTTCACCGCGCCCGACGCCACCAACGCGTCGATCCGGTCGGATGCCACACCCCAGTCGGCCAGGACCTCGCGGCTGTGCTGACCCGGGTGGGCCCGCAGCGGGCTGGCCTCGGGCACGGTGCGGCTGAACCGGGGGGCGGGCGCGGGCTGGTCGATGCCGGCCACGTTCACGATGAGCTTGCGGGCCACGTTGTGCGGGTGCTTGGCCGCGTCGGCCATGCGCAGCACGGGGGCGAAGCACACGTCGGTGTGCTCCATCTCCGCGCACCACTCGGCCTGCGTGCGGGTCTTGAACACCTCGGCCAGACGCGCCTTCTGGTGAGGCCAGTTGGCCCGGTCGTGCTGCTTGGCGAACTCGGGGTCGCCGGACAGACCGGTGTGCTGGAGCAGCTCGGCGTAGAACTGGGGCTCGATCGAGCCGAGCGAGATGTACTCGCCGTCGGCGCACTCGTAGGCGTCGTAGAAGTGGGCGCCCGTGTCGAGCAGGTTCACGCCGCGCTGGGTGTCGTCCCACCCACCCTGGCGCATCGACCAGAACATGGCCATGAGCATCGCCGTGCCGTCGGTCATGGCAGCGTCGACCACCTGGCCGGCGCCCGACTTCTGCGCCTCGAGAAGGCCGCACACCATGCCGAAGGCGAGGAACATGCCACCGCCGCCGAAGTCACCCACCAAGTTGAGCGGGGGCACGGGCGCCTCTCCGGCCCGGCCGATGTGGGCCAGGGCGCCGGCGAGGGCGATGTAGTTGATGTCGTGACCGGCCGCCTGGGCGTAGGGCCCTTCCTGGCCCCAGCCGGTCATGCGTCCGAACACGAGCTTCGGGTTGCGGGCCAGGCACTGGTCGGGGCCGACGCCGAGGCGCTCCATGACGCCCGGGCGGAAGCCCTCGATGAGGCCGTCGGCCGCGGCGACGAGGTCGAGCAGCGTGGCCGCGCCGTCGGGGTTCTTGAGGTCGAGCGCGATGTTGCGGCGTCCGCGCAGCGACACGTCGCCGGCGGGACCGTCGGGGATGGGGCCGCGCACGTTCTGGGCGCGCTCCACCCGGATGACCTCGGCTCCCATGTCCGCCAGCAGCATGGCGGCGAAGGGGCCGGGCCCGATGCCGGCGATCTCGATGATGCGGTACCCGGCGAGCGGTCCAGCCATGGCGGTGTTCTCCTTGGTCCTGAGGTGAAGGTCAGTGCGCGCCGGGTCGGAGCGACTCGGCGAACGCGGTGTGCCCGAGCACGGCGGGCACGATCACGGGCCACAGCGCCACGGGGAGGTCGTGGCCCATGTCGCCGAGCAGCAGCAGGTTGCTGTGCGGCACCAGCTCGGCCGTGCGCTGGCCGCCCGAGGGCGTGATGAGCGTGTCGGCCAGGCCGTGGATCACGAGCGTGGGCACGTCGAGGGCTCGCAGGCCGTCGGCGCGCGGGGGCGACGACAGGATGGCGGCGAGCTGGCGGTTGCCGCCCTCGGGGTAGAAGGCCCGGTCGTACGACGCCGCGGCCAGCGCCGCGGCGCGGGCCTCGTCGTAGAAGCGCGGCGACGACCACAGCCGCCCGTCGCGCACCCAGCCCTCGATGAACGCCTGGCGGTCGTTGGGCGGCGCCGACATGAGCGCGGCGTTCGCCTCCTTGGTCGAGCGGCCGTACTCGTTCTCGCCCGTCGTCGACATCACCGAGACGAGGCTGCGTACCCGCGTCGGGTGCTCGATGGCCATCGTCTGCACGATCATGCCGCCCATCGACATGCCCATGATGTGGGCCGAGTCGATGCCGAGCGCGTCGAGCAGGCCCATGCCGTCGGCGGCGAAGTCGCTCAGCGTGTACGGCACCTCGGGCATCGGGCCCTCGCCTTTGCGGGCCCGGAAGATGTCGTTGACCGAGACCCGCCGGCCGTCGAGGCGGGTCGACAGCCCGGTGTCACGGTTGTCGTACCGGATCACCCGCCGCCCACCGTCGGCCAGGGCGCGGCAGAACCGCTCGTCCCACGCCAGCAGCTGGCTGGTGAAGCCGCACACCAGCAGCACCGTCGGGTCGGACGGCGAACCGAACGACTCGTACTCGATCGTGATCCCGTTCGCCTGCACTGCCTCCATGGTCGGGCAGTCTCGTCAACCGGCCCCGCCCGGCGCAACGTCGGTGCCCAGCGGGCCGATCGAATAGCCTGCGCTGCTCGTGACCACCTTCGGCGTCCACACGGGCCTCCAGTCGACGACCGTCGCCGACCTGCGGGCGGTGTGGCGACACATCGAGTCGCTCGGCTTCGGCTGGATCTCGGTCTGGGACCACTTCTACGCCGCCACCGGCAAGCGCGACGAGCCCGAGTGCCTCGAGGCCGTCGCCATGCACGCCGCCCTGGCGCTCGAGACGCGCCACGTCCGGGTCGGTTCGCTCGTGTACTCGGTGGGCTACCGGCATCCGGCCGTGCTGGCCAAGGCCATCACCGCCATCGACCACCTGTCCTGCGGGCGGGCCGACATGGGCATCGGCGCCGGCTGGGCCCAGGTCGAGTACGACGCCTACGGCATCGACTTCCCGCCCGTGGGCACTCGCATGGACCAGCTCGAAGAGGGCGTGCAGTGCCTGCGGGGCCTGCTCCACCACGAGCGCACCACGTTCGAGGGTCGCTGGTTCCGCCTCGACGACGCCGCCAACGAACCACGTCCCGTTCAGGCCCACCTCCCGATCTGGGTCGGCGGCACCGGCGAGCAGCGAACCCTGCGCATCGCGGCGCGCTACGCCGACGGCTGGAACGCCGCCTACATCGCGCCCGAGGTGTTCGCGGCCAAGCGGGCCGTGCTCCTGCAGCGCTGCGAGGAGGCCGGGCGCGACCCGGCCGAGATCGCCTGCGCCGTCAACGTCGGCCTGGCCTGGACCGAGGACAGCCTGCACGCCCAGTACGGCGAGCTGACCGAACGAGTCCGCGGTGGCGTGCTCGGCGGATCGGACGACGAGGCCGTCGACGCCATCGGGCGGTACGTCGAGGCGGGGGCCGATCAGGTGAACCTCGTGCAGCGCCCCCCGTTCTCCCACGACGACCTGTCCCGCTTCGCCGCCGCGCTCGGGCTGACGGCGCGCCCGTGACCGGGGCACCGATGAGCGAACTGCGCACCGATCCGCTCACGGGCCGGCGCACCTACATCGTCGGCTCGCGCCAGGGTCGGCCGAACCTGCCGACCTCGGGGTGCCCGTTCTGCCCGGGCGGGCTCGAGGCACCCGATCCCTACGACGTGCGCTGGTTCACCAACCGGTGGCCGGCCATGCCCGACGAGCGGTGCGAGGTGGTGCTCTACACGCCGCAGCACGACGCCCGGTTCTGGTCGCTCGGGGTCGCCGGGGCGACCATGGTGATCTACCTGTGGGCCGACCGGTCGGCCGCGCTCGGTGCCCGCCCCGACATCGCCTACGTGCTCGTGTTCGAGAACCGGGGCGCCGAGGTCGGTGCCACCATCCCCCACCCACACGGCCAGATCTACGCGTTCGACACGGTGCCCGACCTGCCCCGCACCGAGCTCGAGCGAGGCACGGTGCTCGACGACGCACCCGGCGACCGGCTCGTGGCCGAGGTGGGCACGTGGCGCGCCTACGTCCCGAGCGCGTCGTGGTACCCGCACGCCGCCGTGCTGGCGCCGTCCGACGACGTGCCCGATCTGCCGTCGCTCGGCACCGCCGGTCGCCGCGACCTCGCGGGTCTCCTGGTCGACGTGCTCGAACGCTTCGACCGACTGTTCGACGCCCCGATCCCGTACATGCTGTGGATCCATCAACGACCGTTCGACGGCGGTGGCTGGCCCGGCGCCAAGCTCCACGTCGAGATCGTGTCGCCGTGGCGCGCCAAGGGCGTGTCCCGCTTCGTGGCGGCCGGCGAGATCGGCTCGGGCGTCTACTTCAACCCGGTCGACCCGTCGCTCGCCGCCCAGGCGCTGCGCGACGCCCGGCCATGAGCGGCGGGGTGGTCGAGGCCCGCGCGCCGGGTCGCGTCAACCTCATCGGCGACCACACCGACTACACGGGTGGGCTGGTCCTGCCCATGGCCATCGACCGCTGGACCATCGTGCGCGGACGGCGCACGGGTGACGTGGTGCGACTGCGCTCGACCCAGGAGGACACGCCCGCCGCGGTACCGGTCGACGTGACCGATCCGGCGGCGGTGTCGCCGCCGTGGGCCCGCTACGTGGCCGGCGTGGTGGCCGAGCTGCGTCCGGCGACGGGCTTCGAGGGCACGGTCGACAGCAACGTGCCCGTGGGCGCCGGCCTGTCGTCGTCGGCAGCGCTCGAGGTGGCCGTGGCGCTGGCCCTCGGCTTCGACGGCGCGCCACTCACGCTGGCCCAGCTGTGCCAGCGGGCCGAGCACCGGTCGTCGGGCGTGCCGTCGGGGATCATGGACCAGCTGTCCTCGGCCGCCGGCGTCGCCGGCCACCTCACGCTCATCGACTGCCACGCCCTGACGGTGGAGCCGGTGCCCCTGCCCGAGGGACTCGAGGTCGTGGTCGTGTACGGCCACCACCGCACGCTCGTCGGGTCGGCGTACGCCGACCGTGTCGACGAGTGCGCGGCGGCCGAGCGCGCCATCGGACCGTTGCGCCTCGCCTCGGTGGCCGACGTGGCGCGGATCGGCGACCCGGTCGTGCGCGCCCGCGCCCGACACGTCGTCACCGAGAACGAGCGCGTCCGCCGGTTCGCCGCCGCGCTGGCGGGGGGCGACCGGGCGGAAGCGGGCCGCCTCATGGTCGCCAGCCACCGATCGCTGCGCGACGACTTCGCCACGTCGACCGACCGCATGGACGCCCTCGTCGACCGACTCGTCGACCGACCCGGCGTGTGGGGAGCCCGCATGACGGGCGGCGGGTTCGGCGGCTGCGTCGTGGCCCTCACCGAGCCGGGAGCGCTCGACGAGGGCTGGGTCGTGAGGCCGGTGGCCGGCGCGTCGGTGCAGGTCAGCTGAGCTCTCTCCCGGTCAAGAGGGCGTCAAGGTCTCCGGGACGTTCGGACGGAACGCTTCATGCGGCAGCCGGCATGCCGACAGGCCGGCCGTGCCCGACCAGACGACACCGAGAGCGAGCCGCTGGCGCGGGCTCCTCCCCGCGCTCGTCGTCGGCCTCGCCTTCGTGGCTGCGTCGACCGTCACCTGGCGGACGTCCTCCGCACTGTTCACCGCCACGACGGTCAACAGCGGCGATGCGTTCGCCACCGGCTCGGTCGCCCTGTCGGACAACGACCTCGGCTCAGCGCTGTTCTCCGTGTCCAACATGAAGCCCGGCGACACGGCGGCGAAGTGCATCCGGGTCACCTACACGGGCACGCTGGCCTCGGCCGTGCGGGTGTACGGCACCGGCCTGACGGTGTCGGGCGGCGCGCTCGACCAGTGGCTCGACATCCAGGTCGAGGAAGGCACCAACTCGCTGACGACCGCCGGCACGTGCGGCACGTTCACGGGCGCCTCCACCATCTTCGCCAACGCCGCCCTCGACACGTTCGGCACGGCGTACGCCAGCGGGTCCGGGTCCTGGACCCCGTCGAGCAACCCGACCACCATGGACTACCGGATCACGTACACGCTGTCGAGCTCGGCTCCCAACACTATGATGGCCCAGAACCTGTCGCTCACGTTCACCTGGGAAGCCCAGAACACCTGATCGAGCTGCGGTCACCCCGAGGCGCGGACCAAGGTCCCCGAGCCGCAGGGCCTGTGGGGAACGAACCGACCGCAGCCCCCGAGTAGGTTGCGGGCATGGCCGGTACCGCTGAGATCATCGCCCAGGGCGTCTACTTCGGGGAGGGGCCGCGTTGGCACGACGGCCGACTGTGGCTGTCGGACTTCTACGCCCGCACCGTGTACTCGATGGGTGACGACCACAAGCTGGTGGCCGAGTGCGTCCTCACCGACGACCAGCCGTCGGGGCTGGGCTGGCTGCCCGACGGGCGCCTGCTGGTCGTGTCGATGGTCCAGCGCAAGGTGCTGCGCCGCGAGGGCGACGGCACGCTGGTGACACACGCCGACCTGTCGGGCCTGGCCGAGTTCCACTGCAACGACATGGTGGTCGACGCCAAGGGCCGGGCCTATGTCGGCAACTTCGGCTTCGACCTCGAGCACGCGTTCGAGACCGAGACGGTGAACCAGCTCCTCCACGAGAAGACCGCCACCCTGGCACGGGTCGACCCCGACGGCTCGGTGCACGTGGCCGCGCAGGGTCTGAAGTTCCCGAACGGTGCGGTGATCACGCCCGACGGGCGCCTGCTCGTCGTGGCCGAGACCCTCGGCCAGACCCTCACCGCCTTCGACATCGCCGACGACGGCTCGCTGCACGACCGTCGCGTGTGGGCCGACCTCGGCGGGCGCGCCCCCGACGGCATCTGCCTCGACGCCGACGGCGACATCTGGGTCGCCAACCCGCTGGCGCCAGAGTGCTTCCTGGTCGCCGAAGACGGCGGGGTGGTCGACGTGATCGACACCGGCGACCCGTGCTTCGCCTGCGCGCTCGGCGGCGCCGACGGGCGCACGCTCTACCTGCTGACCGCGCCGAGCTCGCGAGCCGCCAAGGCCGCGCAGGCGCCGAAGGGTGCCGTGCGCGTCGCCCGGGTCGAGACGCCCGGCGCGGGCCTCCGCTGAGGGCGACGTGATCCTCCATCTGGCACCAGCGGCCGACTGGGACGCCGTCCCGCTCGGCGGAACGTACTCCCCCGCCTCGCTGGACACCGAGGGGTTCGTCCACTGCACCGGGGACGACGACACGCTGCAGCGCGTGGCCAACGCGTTCTACCGCCACCTCCCCGGCGAGATCGTCGTGCTGACGCTCGACGAGACCCGTCTCGGCGCGGTGACCAAGTGGGAGGCGCCGGCCCACCCGAACCCCGACGCCGCGCCCGGCACCGACGACGCGACGCGGTTCCCCCACGTGTACGGCCCCCTCGAGCGGGACGCCGTCGTCCTCGAGCGACGCTTCGTGCGCACGCCCGACGGCACCTGCACGGGCTACGAGCCGAGGGCCTGACGCAGGCGGGCGGCGGCGGCGGCCGTCCGCACGCCCCACCAGTACAGGTCCCGACCGTCGACGAGCCGCACGTCGGCGGCCACCGCGCGCACCTCGGCCATGTGTCGCTCGGCGAACGGGTACGGCTCGCTCGGCAGCAGCACCAGATCGGGCCGGCGCGATCCGGCGTCCTCTAGCGTGACCGTCGGGTAGCGCTCGGCAGCGTCGTCGAACGCCCCCTCGATCCCGATGCTGCGCAACAGCGACATGCCGTAGGTGTCGCCGTTGCAGGTCATCCACGGCCGCCGCCAGATCGGCACGAACGCCCGCCGGCGCGCGGAGGGCGCGTCTGGCACCCGAACGGCGGCCCGGGCGGCGGGCACCCCGACCGCCAGCGCCAGGGCCTCGAGCGTCGGAGCGACGTCGGCGAGGCCGGTCACGTGGGTCACGTGCAGGCGCAGCCCGGCGGCCTCCATCGCCTCGGCGTCCTCGCGACGGTTCTCCTCGCGGTCGACCACGACGAGGTCGGGGCGCAGCGCCACGATGGCGGCGACGTCGGGATCCTTCGTGCCGCCGACCGTCGGCAGATCGGGCTGCTCGCAGAACCGGGACACGGCGATCGGCGTGATCCCCCAGGCGCGCAGCGTCTCGGAGACCGAGGGCAGCAGGCTGACGACGCGCACGCGTCAGCGACCGAGCAGGCGCGCCTTCTGCGCCTCGAACTCGTCGCGGGTGAGCGTTCCGCGCTCCATCATCGCCTCGAGCCGCTCCAGCTCGTCGGCCACGTTCACGGCGGCGGCCGGGGCGGCCGGGGCGCTCGCCGACGGGAAGCGACGGTGCTCGTTCACGTCCATCTGCGCGTGGATCAGGCGCTGCACCTCGGCCGGTTGCCGCACGTGCGAGAAGAACTGCTCGCCGTCCTCGCCGCCCGACTCGATGGTGAGGTCGCCGTTGCCGAACATCCGCTCGAGGATGCCCTGGCGGAAGCTGACGTTGTTGACGCGCTCGATCGGGATCTCCATGCCCTGCTTGGCCAGCAGACCGAAGCGGTAGATGATCCGGTCGTTGGTGATGGTGAGGTTCGTGGTGATCCAGTGGAGGTACCGGACGAGCAGCCACACGGCCGACAACGCCAGGGCCGCCAGGGTGAGCCACTTCACGAAGCTGCCGACGCCGCCGGCCGGCCCGGCGACCAGCACGATGACACCGAGCACCACCGACGCCACGAAGGCCAGCGCGGGCCCGAAGAAGAACAACCAGTGGGGGTGCAGGTCGGCCGCGACCTCCTCACCCTGGTTCAGGAGCCGCTGCGGGAAGGGCATGGCCGCAGCGTAGACGGCAGCGTCGGCCCGACGGAGAACCCCGTGACACCCCACCGGTACGATGCCGGCATGGATCGTGAGGCGCTGCTGCAGGGCCTCGACGGCGACCAGCTCGTGGCCGTCACCACCCCGGCGGCGCCGCTGGCCATCGTGGCCGGCCCGGGCGCAGGCAAGACCCGCGTGCTCACGCGTCGCATCGCCTACCGGGTGGCCACGGGCGACGCCGACCCGCGCCACGTGCTGGCCATCACGTTCACCCGACGCGCCGCCGCCGAGCTGACGCTGCGCCTGCGCGACCTCGGCCTGCGCGACCACCCCAC